>CBHXZU010000695.1:0-3721 GCA_966125105.1 uncultured Prosthecobacter sp. | reverse complement strand
GATCCTCTTTTTGTTTTTCTTGGCGCTGGTTGACCCCGTGGCCCGCGGGGGCGAGCGGTGTTCGGGCTCACGGGGGCCCGCCGCAGCCTTGGCGGAGCCTCGCTTCATTCCAGGTGCATTCTTTGACAACGATGCGCCCAACGCGAAAAGCGATGTCGCCGGGTCCGGCAAGTTCCGCGAGAGATCGGCGTTTTGAGCGTCGGCGCGCCGGAAGGGATTTCAGCGCCCACGATTGACGCGATTTCTGCAAGAGTCCTGGGTGCAGGTGCGGAGAGGTTTGAGTGAACTGGGGGGAGGGTGGAGATTCTTAAACGCTTTAAAAAAACGAGAACGCCCCAGCTTTCGCCGGGGCGTTCCAGTGCAGAGAATTAACGACGGAAGTTGCGATTGCCGCCACCGCCACCGCCACCACGAAACTCGCGACGTTCACCGCCGCCCCCACCGCCGCGGGATTCGGGCGGGCGCGCTTCGTTGACGGTCAACGGACGGCCGTGCAGCGTGTAGCCGGCGAACTTGCGGATCGCCTCCTGGGCCTCCTCGGGCGTGGACATAGTGACGAAGCCAAAGCCGCGGGAGCGGCTGGTCATTCGATCAAGCATGATCGTGGAATCGGTCACTGTGCCGGCCTCGGCAAAAAGGTCCTGCAGATCGTGGTCCATCGTCTCGTAGGCGAGATTGCCCACGTATAGTTTATTGCTCATGTATCGTCCCTCGCATCTGAGGAGCTCTAGTGGCTGTTTCCGGTAATCGGATTTCAAACTGCCACAGAGAGGTCATGCGGTTGCAAAGCGCGCAACGAAACCACTAGCAATCTACCAACGCCCCTATGGGCTCGAAAATGCAAGGGCGAAGAAACTCGCGGATCCATTGCAGGAGCGCAACCGTAATTCCCCGAAACGTCCAGCGAGACGTAGCGAAGGCGGTGAAAAGAAACTCCGGGAACCGACGGCGCTCAGGCGCCGCGCGCAGTCTACCGGACTCCCGGAGTATCTGGGAAAAGCGTGATATGCACTTCGCGGGGAGATTCTGCAGTGACTCGGTATGAAGTCGGCAGGTATCCCGCCGATCCGAATTCCATCGTGAATGGGCGACCGGAAAATCCGTTCACCTCCAATTCCGACCCAGCAGGAATGCCAAAAACGGACATGGCGACGCGGGGCCGCAATGGATCAGGTCCCTTCAGCTTGGGAACGGAAACCGGCGCAGGGTGTCCGATCGAGGGCAACGCTTGCCCGGTGTTCCCGTCGCGAACTTTAAAGCGGATTTGCACGCGATAAAGGCTCTCGAAAGACGCGTCCGCATGATAATCCCTCGCCAAATCTGCGGCAGCCAAAAGCACTCCAAGGCAGATCAGCGGTCTGATCCACGCACTCGAGTCACCGGCGTCGACCTCCGCCGCATCGAACCAAGCGCGCACATCAGGTCGCCGAAACGCCACAAGCGTCACCAAGGCTACGGAGGCATGCAGCAGAATGCCGGCGGCCAAGAGCCAGAGCTCGTCGCGTCGTAGTTCATTCGACTCCAAATTATGAAACACGATCGCCGTGCTCGTCGCATCCACAACGAGCGACAGGATGCACAGTCGCACCGCCCACTGCCGGGCGAACGGGCGACGCGCGAGAAGTGCTTTCCCCAACGGGAGACCGAAGACTGCGATGTCGAAGAAAAACCTGCCCCGAACGATGTCGCTGAGCATTCCCCCTATCGCCGCGATGCCGAAGATGATCAGGAGCGCGGCGGCGAAATAGATAATATGGGGTGCTGAAGGTTGGGCGGCGCGAATGTCGCCGACAAACGGCGTGGCGACACCGGACTCGCGGGGATCAGTCGGAAACATGGGTTCGTTCGCGAGCTTCTATCCGAGCGCGTTGAGATGTCGAGTCAGGGTGGCCGGCGAGCGATGCGCAGGTCATGTTCGAATTCGCAACCCAGTTGCTCGATTATTCACGGAGGATTTGGCTGCCGGACGAAAGGCATTGACGTTTTCCTACAAACGTAGGAGATGGGCGTCGTCCTACAATTGTAGGAGTTGCTCATGCCGCTCAAGATCTCACCTGCCGAATGGGAAGTTCTCAATGTGCTTTGGGACCGCGCGCCGGCGACGGCAGCGGATGTTTTCGAAGCGCTTCCGCGCGACAAGGATTGGCACGCAAAAACGGTGAACACGTTTCTGGCGCGGCTCGTGGAGAAGGGAGTGCTCGAGGTTCGGCGTGAGGGCAGGAGCAATGTGTACGTGCCGAAGAAAACCAGGGCCCAGTGCATCAAGGCCGAGGGCCAATCTTTTCTCAACCGAGTCTTCCGCGGCGCGTTCGGGCCGATGCTTCTCCACTTCGTGGAAAGCGCGGAACTCACGAATGACGAGATCCGCGAACTCGAGCGACTGCTTCGGAACAAGAAGAAACCCAAATGAACTCTCTCACTTCCCTCTGGAACCTCGTCGTGGACACCAGCCTGCGAGCGGGTGTTCTCATCGCGGCGGTATTTGCGCTGCGCTGGGCGCTCCGCGGTCGTGTTTCCGCGCAGTGCTTTCATTGGCTTTGGGTCCTTGTCGCGATTCGATTGTTTCTGCCCATCGCGCCTGGAAGCGCGACGAGCATCTTCAATCTGCTAACGCTGGAGAAAACCGCGTCGAAACCGGGCGCTCCGGCGTGGGTGGTGCGCGAGGAACCCGGGTCGATCACCGCGGGCGCTGCCTCCCTATCCTCCAAGTCGAACTCCACGGGCACTCCCGCTTCGTCTTTGCCAATTACGCCGGCGGCATCCCCCACGCTATCGGTCGCGCAGTTCCTCGCTCTGGCGTGGCTGGCCGGCGTGCTTTTGCACGTGGTGCTGCTCTCGCGTTCCGCCGTGCGGATGCGCCGCATCATTCGACAGGCTGCACCGGTCTCGGATCCGCGCGTCCTGGCGCTCGCCCGCGAGTGCGCGGAACGGCTGGGGATTCGTCGTCTGCCGGCGCTACGGGAAACGTCGGCGCTCGGAGGACCTGCGCTGGTCGGGCTGTGGCGTCCTTGCCTCATTCTTCCGAATGGATTCACCGATCTTCTCACCGAAGAGGAAGCGCGCTTCGTCCTGCTTCACGAATGCGCTCACCTTCGCAGGCGCGATCTATTCTCGCTCTGGCTGCTCACTACGGCGCGGGTAATTCACTGGTTCAATCCCCTGGCGAGGCTGGCGGCCCGCGCGGCGCGCATCGATACCGAGGTGGCGTGCGATGAGACTGTCCTGCGCGTTACCCAGGAGACGGACAGCGTCGCCTACGGCGAAACGCTGCTGAAGCTCACGCAACTCATCGCCTGGCGACAGCCCGCCATCCCGGTCGTGGCGATTGCCGAGGGCAAAGGCGTCATGCGGCTTCGCCTGGAGGCGATCGCCGCGTTCACAGGCTACTCGCGGCGGCGACTCGCAGCGGCGCTCGCGATCGTCGTTGGCACGGGCGCCATTTTCGCGGCAGATGAAGCCAAAAAATCGGCGAAGGCTACGGAACCAGCAGAAAGTGAAGACGCCGCAAATCCCACCACAACTGCAGGCGCAGTGCCGGAATGGGCAGGCAACTTGTCGATCGTGCATGTCACACCACCCACGGAAGGGACCGGCGGTAGCATCACAATGCGCGCGGGCGACGCTGGAAGCAAAACGCTCGAGCAGGGCAAAGCATCGGACTCGGAGCCGTGGCTGGAAAAGCTCGAGAGCGTTGCAAGCACTGGCGCGCGTCGCTGGAGGG
>CBHXZU010000694.1:0-3728 GCA_966125105.1 uncultured Prosthecobacter sp. | reverse complement strand
CAAGCGCGTAGCGATAGCGCGCGGCCACGGTGTTCAGCGGTGCTTCCACCGTGTCGGCGATTTCCTGGAAAGTGAGTTCGCCCCAGACCTTGAGGACGACTACTTCGCGCTGCTCATCGGGCAATTCGCGCAATGCCGTCTCGATTGCCACCGCGGTCTCGGCGCGGTCGAGGTCATCGCATGCGAGATCAAAGCACGGCGTGCCGTTATGTGGCATCGGGGCATCCGGATGGTTCTCGCGTCGGGCGCGACGCTCTTCCCCGCGAAGATGATCGAGCGCAATGGTGCGCGTTGCGGCGTAGAGCAGGGGAAAGTGCGAACGTTCCGCGCTGCGATGCTTCTTCCAAAAACGGACGAATGCCTGCTGCACGATATCCTCGGCCGCGCCTTGGTCCGGGACCCATTGCCGGGCGAATAACAGGAGCTTGGGGGCAAGCTCCCGGTAGCACAGGCGCCAGGATTCATCGGCAGGGGCGTGCATGGTTGGATTCTAGGGTCTGAACGCCGCCGACTCCCGCTTTTGTGTGGGAAAACTGTCGCCCCAGCGGATGGTGCCGCTCTGTTTTTAGACAGGATTCACGGGTTTCAGACGGATCGACGGGGATTTCTTTTATGTGCGAGCCTTGCCGTCCGGTGACTATCCTTTCGGAATTCGTCCGGGCGGGCGCGCTGTGCTCGCAGGGGTTTTGGTCAGGGTGTCCCCAAGATCCTGGCGGAAGTCCTGTGCCATCTTCGTGAGGCGCTCGGTGATCTCAGGTTGTGCGGTTGCGAGGTCGTTCTGTTCTCCGCCGTCGGTCTGCAGGTCGTAGAGTTGCGGTTGCGCGACTCGCAGCTGGCTGTATTTGCGGGGAACGCCACCCGTCGCTTTGGGCTGATTTCCCATCGAGCGGTAGCCGTGGGGGAGGACCAGTTTCCAACGGCCGTCGGTGACGGACTGCAGTTCGTTGCCGGCGTACCAGGTCGCGTAACCCGTGTGCGGATTCTTTCCGTCAGCGCTGATTACGGGCCAGACATCCAGGCCATCGATTTTTCGCTCGGGAAGTTTTGCCTCGATGCGCGCGGCGATTGTCGGAAGCAGGTCGATCGTCATCAACATCGTCGCGCTTTCGGAGCCCGCCGGAATCTTTCCGGGCCAACGCATGAGACACGGCACGCGGGTGCCGCCTTCCCAGCTCGTGCCTTTGCCCTCGCGAAATGAACCCGCGCTCCCCGCATGCTCGCCGTAGCTTAGCCACGGTCCGTTGTCGGAAGTGAAGATCAGCCACGTGTTGTCCGCGACGCCCGCGCGTTCGAGCGCCTTCATCACTTCGCCAACCGACCAATCGATCTCCTGCATGACGTCGCCGTAGAGGCCCCCGCCGGATTTGCCTTCGAATTTCTCGCTCACGTAGAGCGGGACGTGCGGCATGTTGTGCGCGAGATAGAAGAAGAATGGCTTGTCCTTGTTTCGCTCAATGAAGGCGACGGCGCGCTCGGTGTATCGGGTCGTGAGTTGCTTCTGATCTTCCGGCGTTACTTCATCGTCCACGACCTTCTCGCCGTCGTACATCGGAAGCTTGGGATAAGTGCCGGCCTTCACCTCGGGATGGTGCGGCCACATGTCGTTCGAGTAGGGGAGACCGAGCCATTCATCGAATCCCTGCCGTGTCGGGAAAAACTGCGGCACATCGCCGAGGTGCCACTTGCCCGCCATGCCTGTCACGTAGCCGCGGCTCTTGGCGACTTCCGCGATGGTTGTTTCGTCGGGATTCAAACCGACCTTCGCTCCCGGGCTGAGCGCGCCGTGAATCCCCACGCGACTGTGATAACAACCCGTGAGAAGCGCGGCTCGAGACGCCGAGCAGACCGCGGTGGAGACATGAAAGTTGGTAAACTTGCGTCCTTCCTTCGCAAGGCGATCGAAGTTCGGCGTCGCAACCTTCGAGCCGAACGGCCCGATGTCGGCATAGCCCATATCGTCGACAAAGATGATGACAACGTTCGGCGGCGTCGCGGCGATTGCGCCGCAAGAGCAAGCGAAAGCCCACGCGAGGATGGAGCAAAGCAGACGAAGCATGGATGCACGGAATAGGCACTCGCATTGGCAAGGGGAAGGACTGAACTGCTTACGCTGCGACCCCGAGTTTACGGCACAGATAAAGTGCGATGAAACACCGATCGACCCCCACCGCGGGAAACGTTCGCAGACAGCGTCTCCGCATCTTGGTTTGATGCGCTTTCATCCGTGCCTAAAAAGCCCCGACGTTCCATTTATCATGCTGATCAAAGTCGACGACTTGAGCGGGCCTGAGATCGCCGAGCTCCTGCGCGAGCATCTCGAATGCATGGCCGCAGTCTCGCCGCCCGAAAGCCGGCATGCGCTGAACCTGGATGGTTTGCGCCGTCCTGAGGTCACCTTCTGGACTGCGTGGGATGGCGACCAATTGGCCGGTTGCGGTGCGCTGAAGGAACTCGACCCGTTCCACGGCGAGATCAAATCCATGCGCACGGCGCGCTCGCATCTGAAACAGGGTGTGGCCTCGAAAGTCCTCGCGCATCTGATCGATGAGGGCAAACGGCGTGGCTATCGCCGCCTCAGCCTGGAGACTGGATCGATGAACTACTTCGACCCGGCGCGGCGGCTCTACGCAAAGTTCGGGTTTGTCGTGTGCGCGCCATTTGGCGGCTATCGGGAGGATGCGAACAGCACATTCATGACCCTGGAGCTGTGATCCCGCCCAGCAGGGACGATTTGCGCGCCTTTACCCGCGCTTGTCGTTGATCCGAGCTTGGCGCCACACTCATGGATCATGAACTCGGACACTCCTGCGAAGGTGGCGCTCGTTTCAGGCGCGAATCGCGGCCTGGGGTTTGAAGTCGCGCGTCAACTCGGGAGGCTCGGCTACAAGGTAGCGCTTGGCGCGCGGGATCTCGAGAAGGGGATTGCTGCCGCGGAAACGCTGATCGCGGAAGGATTGAAAGTCATTCCCGTGGCATTGGACGTTACGGATGAAGAAAGCGCGGAAACCGCGGTCGCCGAAACGGTGGAACAATTCGAAGGTCTCGATGTCCTCGTGAACAACGCTGGGATCAATTACGACACCTGGCACAAGGCCGTGTCCGCGGATCTCGAAAATGTCCGCGAGACTTTCGAGACGAACTTCTTCGGCGCCTGGCTGCTTGCTCGCGCGGCGATCCCATACCTGCGCAAGAGTGCAGCGGCGCGCATTGTGAATGTCTCGAGCGGAGCCGGGATGTTGGCGGACATTGGCGAGGGGACGCCGGGCTATTCGACTTCGAAGGCCGCGCTCAATGCGCTGACTTGCATCCTCGCTGCAGAACTGCGCCGCGATCGAATCCTTGTGAACGCGGTGTGTCCTGGTTGGACGGCGACGGACATGGGCGGCGGCGGCAGACCCATCCCCGAGGGCGCGGAGGGAATTGTCTGGGCCGCGACGCTGCCGGACGATGGTCCGACAGGCGGGTTCTTCCGGGATAAGCAGAAGCTGCCGTGGTAGCGGCGTGGGACGGACGCGAGCGCGGGAGTGCAGATCGGGATTGAATCCCATTCGTAGTTCCGAAAGCGTCCGCGCGTGCTTCGCTCACGCAAGAAATACACAGTTTACGACCTGCAACAGCTCAAGGGGAAACGCTGCCTCACGCACATCCATGTGAAGTCGCCCGAGGAGGCCGTAGCCGCGGATGAAGCGGGAGTCGACTTGATGAGCTGCAGCTTCGATTCCCCGGAG
>CBHXZU010000693.1:0-3735 GCA_966125105.1 uncultured Prosthecobacter sp. | reverse complement strand
TGCGGTCGTTCGAATCCCAGAAACGGCTGCAGAAGATCCTGAGCATGATGAAAAAAGGGGACTACCTTTTCATTCAGTTCGGGCATAACGATCAGAAGGACAAGCGACCGGACTCAGGGCCTTTCACGACATATAAAGCGAACCTCGTTCGTTTCGTGGAGGCGGCACGGGAAAAGGGCGGCATTCCAGTCCTAGTGACTCCGATGGAACGGCGTCGCTTTGAAGAAAATGGCGAACAACCGGCGACGCTCGCGGATTATGCCGAAGCCGCGCGGCAGGTGGCCGCCGAGCAAATGGTGCCGTTGATCGATCTCAACGCGATGAGCGTGAAACTTTACGCGGCGCTCGGCGCGAAGAACTCAACGAAGGCGTTCGTCTTCTATCCGGCCAACACTTACCCGGGGCAGACGAAGGCTCTGAAGGATAACACCCACCACAGCACCTATGGCGGCTACGAACTTGCGCGATGTGTCGTTGAGGGGATCAAAGCGAATGTCCCGGAACTTGCTACGCGCCTCGCGCCGGACGTTGGATCTTTCGACCCAGCAAAACCGGACGCGCCCGAAAGCCTGCAGATTCCGCCAAGTCCGCTGCAGGGGACGACAGAAAAGCCGGCGGGGAGCTGAAAACACCACCCGAAGCGTCAAACTTTGCGGCAGCGTAGGCTTCCCAGCCTGGCATAGGCGGGAGCTCCCGCATCTAAATTAAGCACCGGCAATCTTCGCGAAATCATCCGCATCAAATGCCCGCATCGATTGCGTGCGCACATTTCCGAGTGACGAAAGTTGCGCCAGGATGCTGAGGACATTCTCTTCGCTGTCCCCCTCGAGAACGAGGAGTCCGTCGTATGAACCCGCGGTCCAAAGCAGGGTGATTACTTTGACCCCGGCGGCTTCGGCGCTTTTGCGAAAAGCTTCCGCGCGTTTCGGAGAATCCTTCAAGTTGCGGACGCCTTCGTCGGTGAAGCTGAGCAAGGATACATATGTAGTTTTCATGGGCGGTTATTTTTGGATTTACGCGAACGAATGGGTCGTTTGCGTTGCTGCGCCGGCTTAGGCGCTCGCCTTCCCAGGCTGGCAAATTCCCAGCGTAGCTGAGCTTTTATGCCATGCCAAAGGGGAGAAAGGCTGTCCCGTTACTGGTGCTATCCCGTCAGATTGAACGTCTGATTGACGAGATCCTGGTGAAAACGAGCGCTCCCCGCCAGGGGATGCGAGGCAACGGATCTCGTGATTATCTTACTAGCCTGCTAATTGGGGGCTTCCTACAGCCCGTAAGGCAGTGCCTGCCCCAGGAACGAGGCGGATCCCGTCGCGGAACCCTTCTTCGTGATCCGGATGCACGTGCCTGAGCGAATGACGAGCGCGCTTTGATCGGCACTGCCGCCATTGGTTTTGATCCAGCGATTGCTCAAGTTCTTGTAGTAAGTGTCCCACTTCGAGCCCGTCCAGACACCGACCGTGTCCGCGCTGGAGGAACTCGAGCCGGCGATCCACGTTCCCGGAGATCCAAAGTTCAATCCGCCGAGCGTCGTGTCCGCCGGGAAGCGAATCGCTGTTGCGCTCGACGTTCCTCCGGGAACCTTCGTCAAGAGGCGCGTCGCAGGAACGCGGCCCAGCAGAGTGAGAGTGCCATTCGGACCGCGACGCTTGAGCAACATGCCGTCGTCCGGATACAGGATGAGGCCATTGCGGTTCGTGTTCCCGCCATTCACCATCACCCAGGACCCCACCGTGGTGCTGAAGAAATACGTGACGAATGCGTTTCCGTCGAAAAGCTGGATGCTGTCCGCATTGGAAGTCGAAGTGCCACCTTTGAGCCCCGAAGAGAGGTAGCCGGTTCCATCCGGCGTGCTTCCGAATAAGCTGCCGAGCGTGTCTCCCTGGAAGAGTTCGAAGTTGTCGACCGTTGCCGACACGGCAAACCCCGCCGCATCGAGCGGCGTGTCCTCGGTGTCGAGGGTTAGGGTATTCGCAGTATTGCCGAGAACGAGGAGCGTCCGTCCGGCTTGCGCGCCACTCCTGATCGCGGCGAAGTAGACCGAGCCGCCGGAGACAAACTGATTGGGCGTCCAGGAGCTGTCGGCGACGCCGAGGGTGTTCGAAGTAACTGTCGCCGCTGTGCTCGTGAGCGTCGGCAATCGCAGCACCGGCACGCCGAAGGAAATCGTGGCTCCCGAGGTGAGGGTGTACGTCATGCAGCCTACGGGCACGGTCGCGTTGGATTGCCCAAAACTATGCGCACAGGCGAGTGACATCAGGCCGACAGCAGCAAGGGATGCGCGGAAGCGAGCGGAGGTTCTCATAATTCGACAATCAGTTGGAATGGGTGTGTGGAACTGCGGGTGGTGACGCCGAATATCCGGCCGGATCTGATCACTCTATTTCATGACGACATCATCGTTGGTCCACATGGCGCCGTCCGGGCCGGCGGACCGAATCTCCATTTCGTTCCTGGAGAGCTGATGAAAAAAATAGGGAGCGCCCCATCGATCGAGGAGCTCGCCCTGGTCATTCATCTTTTGCCCCTCGGGGGGCGAAAGTTTCATCTGCGCGCGATTCGCGCCCATCACTTCCTTCATGATCTCCGCGTTCGTGCCGGTGGGATTCGCTCCCAAGCGTGTGCGGAAATCGCGCAACATGAATTGAACGTCCTCGATATCCTTCAAGGCCTCAGGTGACGGCACGACTCGTGGTTTGGGCGGTGGGAGATCTGGAGGGATCTCGGGTGCCGGCAACGCCATGGCTACTTCCGCACCGGTCGCCGAGATGGGTGCCAATGGCGTTGCAATCTCCGGATCGGGCTGGATTTCTTCGGAAACGAAAGCCGGGCGGTCGGAGATCATCCAAGCGGTAGCCGCAACCACGACCAGCACGCCGGCCGCTGCGAGAGGCACGTGAGAGCGATCTTTCATGCGCGCGCTAAGCCATAAACCCGAGGTTGGTGGTCGCGAACCGGCTCAGATTCGGGAACACGGAGCTCATCATGGGGTCACCGACGCCAAACCAGCGGGCCAGCGTCGCGGAGTATTGATCGACCGAGAGCGTGGGAATCCAGCGTCCAGTGCCTGTGTCATCCGGGCCATTGATCGTGAACTCGGGAATTCTGCCATAGGTGCGCGCGCCTCGTACTGCGCCTCCCATGATCATGTGATGCGAGCCCCAGCCGTGATCGCTGCCCTGGCTGTTCGTGGGGAAAGTGCGCGAGAAGTCGCTGGCGGTGAAGGTGGTCACCGCTTCGGACGTGCCGAGTTGCTCCATGGCCCGCTGGAATGCGTAGAGTGCTTCGCTGACTTCGTTCAGGAGGTTGGTGTGCGTTCCCGTGAGCGGGTTCACCGTCGGGCTGAGTGTGATTTGCGACGTGTGCGTGTCGTAACCGCCGACCGAGCAGAAAAAGATTTGGCGGTTCATGTTGAACGCTGCCGGGCCTCGCGCGGCGATGATCCGCGCGATCATCTTGAGCTGATTGCCGAGGGAGGTGGTAGGGAAGGGGGTATTCCACACCCAAGTTCCTGCGGGGGTGTCCGTCGCCGTGGCAGTGGCCTGGATGCTGGTGTTTAACAAATCGCCAGTTGCGATGGCGCGATCGAGCACGTCAGCGTAAGCGACGCGCTGCAGGTTCGTGTGGTTCAATCCGGTGATCTCTTTGAAGGTGCGCTGACGCGCGCTATTCCCGGCGGTTGAGGACATGAGGCTTCCGCTGAGCGTGATCGCGCCGGTCGTGCCGACCTGGTAT
>CBHXZU010000692.1:0-3736 GCA_966125105.1 uncultured Prosthecobacter sp. | reverse complement strand
GAGGCTTCGCGGCCCGCGCGACTCGCGCGCGAATGGCAAACTTTTCACCTTCGCCATTCCGCTTTGGCAGCGAGCGTTAGGCAGGGTTCGGGCTGGCGACGTAACATCGCGCTCCGCTGCGGAACACCCAGTGCTACTCTTCGGGTATGCGCCCGACACGACCATAGGGGCGCGCCGCACACTCGTCCGCATCCTCGATGTCCACTCGTTCCGCTGGGCTTCCCGCACCATTGGCTTCATCCCGCTTGCGCAGGATCTTCCAATTCGTCACGCCGTACCGTCGCCCGATCCTCTTTCTCAGCTGCATCACCCTTCTGGTCGCGGCGTTCAACGCGGCGGAGCCACTGGTGCTGAAGTACATATTCGACGAACTCGGAAGCACGCGAAAGCTCGCCGCCCTGGGCTACGGAGTGCTCGGCCTCGCTGCGCTGGGCATCTTGCGCGAGGTCGCCAGCGCCGGGGCGCAGTGGCTTACGTGGAAGACGCGGCTCGGCATTCACTACCGCCTGCTGGAGGCATTGGTGGAGCGGCTGCACCGGCTTCCCCTCGCCTATCATCGCAATAACGGAGTCGGCGCGATCATGACGAAGCTCGACCGCGGCATCCAGGGCTTCCTGGCCGCGCTCACGGAGTTGCTCTTCAACGCCTTCCCGGCCGTTCTTTACCTCGGCATCTCGATCTTCGTGATGTTCAGCCTGAACGCGAAGCTCGCCGTGGTCGTGCTCTGTTTCGCGCCGCTGCCGGCGGTCATTGCCGCTTTTGCGTCACCCGAGCAAACGCGCCGCGAGCGCAAATTGCTGGACCAATGGGTCCGTATTTACTCGCGGTTCAACGAAGTGCTTTCCGGCATCCTCACGGTGCGAAGCTTTTCCATGGAGGAGCGGGAAAAGAGCCGCTTCCTGAGCGATGTGGGCGACGCCAATGGCATGGTGATCAGCGGTGTTCGGCGGGATGCGCGCTTTTCCGCGCTGGGAAATCTCGTGGTGCTCGGCGCTCGCATCGCAGCGATCGCGGTCGCAGGTGTGCTCCTGATCAATGGCCAGATCACGCTCGGAACGGTAATGGCCTTCCTCGGCTACGTGGGCGGACTGTTCGGACCGGTGCAGGGGCTCAGCAATATTTACCAGACAGTGCGGCGCGCGTCCGTTTCGCTGGATGAAATTTCATCGATCCTCGACATGGAGGAACACGTGAGCGACCAGCAGGACGCGCAGGCGATTTCGACGGTGCACGGATACGTCAGCTTTGACGGGGTGCAGTTTGGCTACACGGGAACGAGCCCGATCCTGCGCGGCATTACGCTCGATGCAAAACCCGGCGAGACGGTGGCGATTGTCGGGCCGAGTGGTTCCGGGAAGTCCACGCTCATGGCGCTGCTGATGCGCTTTTACGATCCCACCACGGGGACGATCCGCCTGGCGGGTGTCGACCTGCGCTCCCTGAAACCGCACGATCTGCGGCGGCACATGGGGATCGTTTTGCAGGAACCGCTGCTCTTCCACGACTCCATCCGAAACAACATCGCCTACGGCCGCCCGGATGCTTCGCTGGATGAAATCATTGCCGCAGCGAAAGCCGCGAATGCTCACGAGTTCATCTCGAAACTACCGGAAGGCTACGACACGCCGATCGGCGAACGGGGCGGGCGACTTTCCGTGGGCGAGCGCCAGCGCATCACGATCGCCCGGGCGCTGGTGAAGGAACCGAAACTGATCATCCTCGATGAAGCGACGGCATCACTCGACGCGGAGTCGGAAGCCTCGGTGCAGGAGGCGCTCGAAAGGCTGACCACGGGACGCACGACATTTGTCATCGCGCACCGGCTATCAACGGTGGTGAATGCCACGCGCATCGTGGTGCTCAAGGACGGCCACATCGCGGAGGTTGGGACCCACACGGAACTGATGATGCAGAATGGCTACTACGCGTCGCTCGTCGCGCGGCAGATGCGAGGTCTGCTGTTAGGAGCCTCATCGTGGGACGGTCCACTCAGCGAGGCAGATATCCGCCCAGGAAAGGACAGTTTTTCCGTTGCGGTTGCATAGCTCGCGCGAGTGGACTCGGAGTCCTTCGGTCGCTTGAGGTTCCCCGAGTTTCTTTTCCCGCCTTCCAGATTCACCACGCGTGTCACCTTTTTGTTGCGGCTTTGCCGCGCTGGGTTTCTCCGTCCTTCCTCGCGCAACGCAACAAACCGCCAAATTCGGCCGCATACCTCGGATCGCTCAGCGCTGGAGAGGGGATTGGAGGAAGTGGGTTGGGCGAGACTCGAACTCGCAACCAACGCCTTAAAAGGGCGCTGCTCTACCATTGAGCTACCAACCCCGATTTTCGCAGGGGGCGGGGAAGTAATACACTGTTGCGGCGGTGACAAGTGCGAATTGCGTTTGCGGCAAACAAACCGTTATTGGTCGCCATCGCATGGCTGTCCGCATCTCCCGAAAACTTCTTCGTTGGCTCGTCGCTCTCGCCTGCATCGCGCTGCTGGCGACTGGTGGGTGGTTCGGGTGGAAACACTGGCTGAAACCGTGGCTTTTCCCGCCAAGCCCGCTGGTGATCACGCCGCAGATCGCGCTGGAATCGCTGCAGGCGAAGAATCTCTACTTCAACGGACTGGCCCTCCCGTGGCTGCTCAAGCAGCGACCCGAACTCCTCACGGAAGATGAGAAGAAGGAGAACAGCGCGACGGTGCGCTCGTTTACGCAAGCGACGCAGAATCCGAAGCTCTTCCGGCAACTCGACCGCCAGACACGCTTCGACACGCTGCTGCTGCTCGATGACCCGAGCAATTACCAGCGGCTGATCGACCACCTGCTGGAACCGGAAGTTGCGCAGCGGGACTTTCGCCTCGTGTATCTCGATCACTGGGCGGTAGTCTTCAAGCGCGGCGCGGAGCGCGAGTGGGAGCCGAAGGACGCTGAGCCGCTGAGGGAAAAACTCGCGAATCTCCATTCGGAAGATCGCGCGGCATTTCTCGCCAAGACCGCAGCGCGCATGCTGGCGGTCTATAAACCGGAGCCGGCGAAGAAGTGGCTGGATGAAGCGATCGCGGCGGATGGGGATTCGATCGATGCGCTGTCGGGACTCGCGGCGTATTACGTGTCGCAGGGAAAGTGGCCGGAGGCAGAGACCTACGCCGATCGGGCGCTGGAACAGAATGCGGACTTCGTCCCCGCGCTGCAGGCAAAGGTGGTCTCGCTGCGCGCGACGGATCACAAGATCGACGCGTTCAAAGTCTCGGAGAAACTGAACGGGCTGCTCCCAGAGAATCCCGTTCGGCTTTGGCAGCATGCGCAGCTCGCGCACGAAGCGGGTGAATACGAAAAAGAGATTACCGCGCTGACCAAGCTGATCTCGATGGCAGAGGCTGAGGAGCGTCCGACGGGCGAATACCATTTCTACCTCGGGGAAGCGCATGCCTTTCAATCCGCGAAAGATGGAACGCATGTGCCGATGGCGCTGGAGCACCTGAAACGCTCGCTGCTCGATCCGTCACTGCCCGCGAAACAGCGGAAGTTTGCCCTCGAGCGCCTCGCGACGATTCGCGAGCGCACGGGCTTGAAATAGACGCTCGCTCGACGAGGCCACGTTGCTGCATAGATTCTGCCGATGCGACTGTCCCTTCCATTGCTCTGCGCGTTTCTTTTTGCCGGCGCCGCGCTTGCCGAGGATTTGATCAGTATTCGCGGAGCTGCTGTGGCGGCGCGCGCGCTCGCCGTTGCTGCGCCGACTCTCGATA
>CBHXZU010000691.1:0-3737 GCA_966125105.1 uncultured Prosthecobacter sp. | reverse complement strand
TTGGTATTGAAATGAAGCCCTGGCGTCTGTGGGCGGACTGAAACCATGGGTTAAATTACGGGTGAAATAGCAAATCACGTGCCGCAGGCGCCCCTTAGACAGCGCCGTAACGTTGCGGTGACAACCCACTACGCGTAATCTCCCCGGGATGCCAGCGGACTTTTAACCGTAACGCCCTTCAATGTATTCCGCAGTCTTAGGATTCCGGGGAGTGAGAAAGAGCTCCTCGGTGCGAGTGTGCTCCACTAACTCACCGAGGAGCATGAAGATGCATTCGTGGCTGGCCCGGCGAGCCTGGGCCATGTTGTGGGTCACGATGACGATCGTGTAGCGCCCAGCGAGCGACCACATAAGCTCCTCAATGGCTTTTGTGCCATTCACGTCCAAAGCGCTGCACGGCTCGTCCATCAGGATCACTTGGGGGGTGAGCGGGAGCAAACGAGCGATGCAAAGCTTCTGTTGTTGCTCCAACTGGAGGTGTGTCGCCCTCATGCTTAGGCGATCCTTCAGGTCGGCCCAGAGGCCCACTTCGGTCAGCGCTTTTTCCACCACGGAGTCAAGGTCCCCACGGCTCGGCTTTTTCTCAGAATGCAGACGCAAGCCGAAGACCACGTTCTCATTAACCGATAACGGCAACGGATTTGGCCGCTGGAAAACCATGCCGACCTTTTTCCGCAGCTCCACAAGCGAGACGTCCGGCTCGTAGATGTTCTTGTTGAGAATCTTCACCTCGCCCTCCGTCCTGACATTGCCGTAGCGCTCGTTCACCCGGTTGAAGCATCGAAGGAGCGTCGTCTTGCCGCAGCCGCTCGGGCCAATGAGAGAGGTGATCTGACCCTGCTTAATGTTTACGTCGACTCCAAGCAGCGCCTGGAAATTGCCGTACCAAAGTTTAAGTTCGCGGGTGGTGATGGCGTAGTTCTCCGCGGCCACGCGACCTTCACGCGCGCTGGGCGCGAGGACGCTACCCGAAGATGCCATTGACGTACTCATATGTGCGACGGTCTTGCGGGTTTTCGCCGAACACCTGCTCGGTCGGGCCCAATTCTATGATTTCCCCGTTCCAGAAAAACATCGTGCGGTCCGCTAAGCGGCGCGCTTGTTGAACGAGATTGGTGACCAGGATGATCGTCATGCTCTTCCGGAGTTCTTTCAGCACCTCCTCAATGCGCATGGTGGTCACCGGGTCGATCGCGATGCTGAACTCGTCGAGGCAGAGGATCTCGGGTGAAAGAGATAGCGCGCGAGCGAGGGTTAGACGCTGCTGTTGTCCGCCCGAGAGTTTGGTTCCCAGCGTGTTTAGGCGGTCCTTTACCTCGTCCCACAAAACGGACTGCCTCAAACACCGCTCCACGATTTCATTCAACTCCGCCTTCTTCGTGATGCCCATGCGACGCGGCGCATAGGCGACGTTCTCCCAGATCGTCATCGGCAATCCGACTGGCAATGGAAACACCATGCCGATGCGTCGACGGAGCGCATTGGGATCGAGCGACATCGTCTCGGCACCTCCGATGCGGATCTGGCCATCGCGATGCGCGTTATCGATGAACTCCAGCGTCCGGTTGATCGCCTTCAGCATCGTCGTCTTGCCGGAATTCGCCGGGCCGATGACGCCGAGCACTTCATTCCGGCCGACCGTGAAGCTTACGTCCTTCAGAATCTGCTTATGGCCGTAACGGGTTGAGACATTCTTGAACTCAATGTGCGGCTGTTCCGTCGTCGTCATGGTCACCACTTCTTCCGGTTGCGCAGCCAGATCCGGAGGACGATGGCGAAGCTGTTGATGAAAAGGATCAGCCCGATCATCACCGCCGCCGCTCCATACTTCATCGAGTCGGGCATTTGCGAAATCTGGTTCGAGATCACGTGCAAGTGCATCGAGAGCGCCATGAACGGCTCGCCCAAGTTGTAGGGCGCGATCTTCTCCCAGCCATCGTCGGCGATGAATTTGAAGAATGTCGCGCCAGTGAAAAGGATTGGCGCCGTCTCTCCCGCGCACCGGCAGATCTCGAGGATGACGCCCGTGAGCATGCCGCTCAGCGAATTCGGCAGAACGACCGTGCGGATGGTTTGAAAGCGCGTGGCCCCGAGATTCCAGCACGCTTCGCGGAAGGACATCGGCACCGCGGCGAGCGCCTCGCGTGAACTGGTGATAATCACCGGGAGGTTCATCACCGCGATCGTCAATGCGGCGGTGAGCAGCCCCGCCTGCCACATCGCTTCCTTATCGACCGGATCCACCCCGGCATTCAGCGCCGGCAACATCGTGAGCACGAATGCGCCGAGTCCGAAAAGGCCGTGCACGATACTTGGCACGCCTGCGAGGCTGGTCACTGCGACGCCGATGACGCGCGTCAGCCAGTTATCCTTCGCATACTCGTTCAAGTAGATCGCGCCGAGGACGCCGACCGGCACCACGAAAACCAGCGAGACCAGCACGAGATAAAAGGTGCCGGCAAGAGGAGCCCATAGTCCGCCCTCCTTGCCTTTGTTCACCGGATTGTCCCACAGGTAGTCCAGCGAAAGCACCGGCGAAGCCTTCCAGAAAATGTCCACCAGGATCATCAGCAGTGGAATGACCAGCATCATGCAGAAGCCGAAGGTCATCCATTTCCGCCAGACCAGGGCGCGATTCTTTCGCTGCTCGAACCCGCCAGCGGCAAAGGGATTTTCAGCAATAGCCGTCGTCGTGCTCATTATGCTTTTTGAGATTTCTTCACGCCTTTCACGATGAGGTCGCTGGCGACGTTGATCGCGCAGGTCATGAGGAACAGGACGATGCCGAGAATGAAGAGCACCCGGTAATGATCGTCACCGTGCACGCACTCGCCCATTTCCGCGGCGATGGTGGCCGTCATGGTGCGCACCGGATCGGTCATCGATTCCGGAATGCGATTGCTGTGCCCGGAAGCGAGCAGCACCGCCATCGTCTCGCCCACGGCACGACCCATGCCGAGGAGGCACGCCGCGAGCAGACCATTCCGCGCCGCGGGGAATAATACCCGACGCACCGTTTCCCACGGATTTGCGCCGAGCGCGATCGAGGCTTCGCGGAAACTATCCGGCACCGCGCGCAAGGCGTCTTCGGCGAGCGACACGATCACCGGCACGCTCATGAGCGCGAGAATGATCCCGCCTGTGAGCAGGTTCGTTCCCTGCGCCGCGCCCGTGGGGACCGTCGCAAAATGCAAGGTCACCATCGTTTGACTCCAGAATCCGCTCAGCGTCGTTTGCACAAACGGATCGGTGGTCGAACCCACGAATCCGAATCCGATGAACGCTGCAATGAACAGCACCGTCGGGAAAACTGTCGCGCAAACGCGGCGGGTGAATCCCGTCGCATTCGGCCAGATCAGCCTTCCGCCGAGGAGCCCGAAGATCGCCGTGATGAGCGTCGCGAGCAGCAACCGCGTAATGATTCCCCAGATCGGCTGAATCGGCGCCGTGAAGACATCCTTCAACAACGGACCCAGCACCATCAACCCGATGAACCCCCACACGATGCTGGGGATCGCGGCGAGCAATTCGATGATGATCTTCAGCGTCTCCTTCGCCTTCCCCTTCGCAAACTCCGAGATGTAAACCGCCGCCCCGAGCCCCACCGGCACGGCGATCAAGAGCGAGATGCCCGTGACCGCAAACGTGCCAACGATGAGGCCGAGCGCGCCGTAACTCGCCGGGTTGCCCGGCGCCGGGTTCGGGATCCACCGGGAGCTGGTGAAGAAATTCCACCA
>CBHXZU010000690.1:0-3748 GCA_966125105.1 uncultured Prosthecobacter sp. | reverse complement strand
GAACTCCCGACCAAGGGCTTATGAGTCCCCTGCTCTACCTCTGAGCTACCCTGGCATTTGCGATGGGGCGCGGAAAATAATGGCTTCTCCGTGTGTGGCAAGCGCGGAATTGCGATTCTGCGAAACGAGCGGTTGTCGGCAATCGAAAGGCTGCGCTCACCTCGCAATTGCCCGCGAATCATCTCGCTCCTTACATCCGAAACCCGCCGTTCTATCGAACTACGTCGCGTGAACGTCCGCCGTGTTATCGATTCGGTCTTGCCTTCAGCGCTCCAGGCGCGGGTTGCCGAGTTGCTGCGGCAATCGAGAGATTACACGACGGAACTTTCGCGAATTTCGGAAGAGTTGGAGCGCTTGCAGGCCCGAATCCGGAACATCGCCGCGCCCACGAACACGAATTGCGCCGCCGAACCCGAGGACGAAGAGCGCCGGGCTTAGAAATGCGGGTTCGGAGGACTACATTGTCAACCTGAGTGAGGCATTGGGATGCAATTTTGTTGTGACGGTCTTGACGCTGCTGACTGGTTGTGGTTTTTCACCGGCGCCCGCGGAAGGCTGGGGATGACTGGGACGGATTCAGGGGGAACAACCGGCTCGGCTCTCCAGCCTTCCGCGGGCATTTCTCTTAATGACCTCTGCCACCTTGGATATTCATGGCATGCGCATGCACGTGGAGGTGCTCGCGGTGGCGCGGTTCCCAGATCAAAAACGCGCGGTGATCACCGTTCACGCTCGTGAGCGTCTCGAACGCGGCCACAGTGGCGCGCTGGTAGATTCGACGGGTCGAAACCTCGATTGCGTGATCACGGACGTGAGCCCAGTCGGGAACGTCTTCCTCGTCGAGTTGAAGTGCATCGATGACGCTGTCCATTTCGATGATGGAGAAGGAATGGTTGAGAGCGCAGGGGCTTAGTCGGGCCTGCTGGGATGCGGGGAGCGCGACATTTGCCGCGAGTCGGATCGCGCGTTGACCAGTGAAGTTCGCCGAATGCGCCATTTGGTGGCGCCCTCTCTAAATTTGACGCTGAATGTGCCGGCGAAAATGGGATGATCGTTCACCGTATGGCCGAAACTGCTGCTCCCATGATTCGCCGTGCCGTCCCCGCCGATGCTGCCGCGATCGCGGACATCTACAACGAGGCGATTCTTACCACGACGGCGACGTTCGACACTGAACCCAAGAGCGTGGCGGACCGTGTGCAATGGCTGCAGGCGCATGATGAGCGGCACCCGGTGCTCGTGGCTGAAGCGGGCGGGAAAGTCGTGGGCTGGGCCTCACTCACGAGGTGGTCGGACCGCCACGCCTACGACGATACCGCCGAGACCTCGTTTTACGTGCATTCCAGCCAGCGCGGCCGAGGCATTGGCCGCCGGCTCAAGGCAGCGATCATCGAGGAAGCACGCCGGCTTGGCTTCCACACGCTCGTCGCGCGGATCGCCGAAGGCAGCTGCGAAAGTATTCATCTCAATGAACAAGCGGGCTTTGTTCACGTGGGCACATTGAAGGAGGTCGGGCGCAAGTTTGGCCGGCTTCTCGACGTGCACATCATGCAACTGCTCCTGAAATAACCTGCGGGGCGCTGGCGCGGCGTTCCTTACAACCGTCGGCTCCGGCGTGACGATTCATGGAGAGAATCCTCGAACAACCTCTCCATCCCATACCTTATGCCGCTCACTTATCAGCCATTCCAGGATATGCCTGAAGTCGAAACCAGCGAGCCACCCCGCAATCCTTCGTCGGATTGGGTGAATATCGGCCACCAGGAAAGAAACTGGTCCATCATCGGCGGTGCCGCGATTCTCGGCGCGAGCCTCGTCGGGCGGGGGCTCACCCGCATTCTCGGCGCGCTCATTGGGGGCTCTCTCATTTACCGCGGAGTATCAGGGCACTGCCACACCTACGAAATGCTCGGCGTCAATCGGTCCAATGAAGGCGATCGCGCCGGTGTTCCGGACCAGGCCGGGCACAAAGTCGTCCAGAGCATCATCATTCAGCGCCCGCGCCAGGAACTCTACGCGCACTGGCGCAATCTCGAGAATCTCGCCGACATCATGTCCCATGTGAAATCGGTGGAAGTGCGGGACGATCGCATGTCCCACTGGGTGGTCACTGGCCCGGCCGGAACGTCGCTCGAATGGGACGCGGAAATCATCAACGAGCGGGAGAATGAACTGATCGCCTGGCAATCGCTGCCCGGCTCGAGCGTCCCGAATGCGGGCTCGGTTTGGTTTGAAGAAGCGACCGGCGGCGGCACGCGGCTGAAGGTGGCGATGGAAGTAGCCGCGCCGGCTGGTGAACTCGGCGTAGCGGTCGCGGGATTGTTCGGTGAATCGCCGGAGCGGCAACTCGCGGAGGATCTGCAGCGGTTCAAAGAGCAGATGGAGGGCAGCCGCGCCGAGGAACCGAGCGGCGGCAACTCTTCCGCCATTGGCTGAAGCCAGCCCATCACGTTTCATGTCGAAAGCGGGTCGACTTCGGTCGGCCCGCTTTTCCTTTGGACGCTCGGAGGGAATCTCAGCGCGGCTGAGGTGACGCGGAGTTCTTCTTCGCTGCCTCGCGCAATTCGGAGATCTTTTCCGCGGTCAACCCGGAGCCCTCCAGCGCTTTCTCGGCGGCTGCCTCATCCCGCGTCCGCCACTGCTGGTAGACTTGATTCACGCTGTTCGAGCGCTGCTCTTCGTCGACCACGCTCTTTGCCCAATCCATCGCCGCGGAAGGATCCCGCTGCGCGACGATTGCCGCAAATGTGCGGCGGGCCCCGTCGAGTTCTCCCCCCTGCGGCTGCTTCGTCATCCATTCGGCCGCAGCGCGGGGGTCGCGATAGGCCCATTGGCCAATGATCTGGTCGTAAGTGCGGGACCTGTCCTTGTCTGAGACGCCTTCCAGCAGCAGATCCGCTCCACGCGCAGGGTCGGACATCATCACCATTTGTCCTGCCACTGCGCGCAATCCCGGCTGCTCCTCGGCCGGGCGGGTGCGCATCCATTTCAGCGACTCCTCCGGATCCATCATCGACCAACTGCGCATGATCGTTTCCTGGATTTGCTTCCGCAGCTCAGGTGCCAGGGTTTCGGAACGCTCCAGCAATCGCTTTCTCGACCGTTCGTCGCCGGCGATGCTGGAGATCCCGTTGAGTGCCATCGGGCGCTCATTTTCCTCAAGCGAACTGAGTCGAGTGATCGCGGATTCCAAATCCTTCGATGCGAAGCCCGCGAACACGGCGCTCAGCGTCATCTGCGAATTCGGGTCTCCGCTCATGCCGCTCATCTTCTCGCGCTCCTTTTGAAACCAACGCCAGACGGCATCCGGATCCTGGCGCGACCAGGAGCCGAGAATGGCCGCTTTGACGCCGAAATCGAACGGGCCCTTCTTCGTATTTTTTTCCGCGTAGGCGAGCGCGGCTGGCCCATCGGTTTCCGCCCACTGGCCGAGCAGGAGCGAGTAAAACATCATGCGCTGTTGCGGCTCGCGCACGGATTTCTCGACTTCCGCGAGGGCTTCCTGGATCTGCGAATCGTCGAGATCAGCGAGCGGCGCGATGGCTTTGAGCATGCCGCGGATGTTCATCATGCCGTTCATCCCGCTCCCCATTTCCATCCGCGCGCGAGCGATGATCCTGCTGACGTTCTTCTTTCCACTGGGATCCAGGTCGTCCGGCGAATTGGCCGTGTAGTTCTCCACCACGCGCCCGACGCGCGCGCTTTCCTCCGCCGTGGCCGCCGTTCCCCGGGAAACGTTCGCCGCAGC
>CBHXZU010000689.1:0-3756 GCA_966125105.1 uncultured Prosthecobacter sp. | reverse complement strand
AAAGTGTTACCCATGTCCTGAGCCGCGAGTGTTACCCATGTCTTGACCGCGCCCCGGCTCGGCTCAACGTCCAACTTCCAACCTCCAAGGATTGGTGAGCGCCTGCGGCGAGGGCTTTTCGCGCGCAGGCGACTTTTCTGCGCCGAACTTCGTGTGGCGCGACGCGCGGACTCTGCGCGCAAACGCTTCTCAACTCCGCTCAGCCGTCGTGTAAAGCGGCACCGGGCTGGCGACTCCTCGGATCTCTTTGAGTTCCAGCGCGAAGAGCCTTTCGGAGCGCGGGAGGCACGCGGCGGTCGCCTCGGTTAGCAGGAGCGGGACGCCGAGTTCCTTCGTCAGTTGCTCCACGCGCGCGGCAATGTTTACGGACCGGCCAATGGCGGTGAACTCGAGCCGTTGAGGAGAGCCGATGTTCCCGATCACGGCCGGTCCCGTATGCATGCCGATGCCGATCGCGAAAGGGGCTCGGCCATTTGCCTGGAAGCGCCCGTTTAGAATCGTGAGTTCGGCGAGCATGTCTTTCCCGCATTTCACCGCCGCTTCCGCGTGCTCCTCTTCGCCCATCACGCCGAATAGGGCCATGAATCCGTCACCGAGGAACCTGCTGATCTGTCCGCCGTTCCGCTCCTCTACCACCTGCACCATGGTGTGAAGGAACTCGTTCAGCTCCTCCACGACGGTCGGCGCGCTGGCGCAATCCGAGCGCGCAGTGAAGTTGCGAATGTCCACGAACATCACCGTGATCATTTGCTCCAAGCCGTTCAGCCCGGGATCTCGCGAGAGGATTCGCTCTGCGATGGCGCGGCCCACGTGAAGACCGAATGTCTGGCGAATCCGCTCTTTTTCGCGGAGTTGATCGATCATGTGATCGAATGCCGCGAGCAACTGGCCGAATTCATCCGGTCGTGCCGCCGAGACGCGGCGATCGAGTTTGCCGTCAGCCACGTCCCTCGCGGCGGATTTCAGCTCATCGATCGGCCGCGCCACCAGGTTGCTCATGAGAAATGCCGTGAATATGCCGAGCGCGGTTCCGGCGATGGCCACGATCGTGGCGAAGATGTGAAGATTATTCCCGATCGGCGGGGCGTAGTGCAGCAGGAGCAATGACGCGATCGGGCAAATACCGATGGAAAGTGCCCACAGGAGCCCGCGCCACCGGATCGAGAGCGTGAGGCGACCGCCAGTATTCGTGGCGGTGTGGTCGCGAAAGAAGATCGGGAAGAGCCGGCGGTAACTGATCGCTTCGATGCAAAAGATGCTGTGCGTGGAAGCGATCAGCGTGGAGATGATGATCGAAATCGGGAAATGCCACAGCAGCATCGGGCTGAGCGGATCGCCGACCGAGGCGAGCGCGAGCAGGAAGACCGGGATGCAGCCGAGCCACGATAAGGCGCTGATGAGCACGCCTCGCCATGGAAGGTTTACCACGCGGCGCCGGGCGCGCTGCAGTTCGGCGGCCGGCAGCTTTTCTCCGCGCGATAGTGCGTCAAACGCCGGCCGCAGCGAGTAGACGTTTTGGACCCAAAGCCACACCGCGACGGGATAAATCCATGCGTTGTACCAGAATACCGTCTCCGAGAACCGCTGCTTCAGCGCGTCCGTGGTGAGCAGCGGAATGATGATTTTGAGATTATAGAGGATGCTGAACAGGCTGCCGATGAGCTGAGGCACCACGGGCGCGAACGCTGTTTCCGCAAAGGCCCAGCGGGACGGATTGCGTCGAGTGGGGGCTACCGCAACGTCCATGGCCGAAAGTAATCGAGCAGGATTGTGCGATGTCCCGTCGCGAGCCGGCGCACTTGCGGGAAATCGGTCATCGGGCCGAAGACGAATCCGCGCTGCACGGGCCGAAAGAAGTGATCCTGGTGCGTGGGAAGAAAAAAGACGGGACGCAATCGGCGCAGCATCTCAGGCAGTCGCGCGCGACTATCGGGAAGCGCCACGCCGATAATCGCAAGATCCACGCGCCCGAGATTTTTGGGAGGCAGCACTGCGGAAGTCCCTCCCGAGTCGATGTAGATCCGCTGTCCTCCCATCTCGATGAGAAACGCGAGCGGCTCCCCGCATACCCAGTCGGAGGGGCGTCGCGGTGGTGGCGGGATCTCGTCGCGATCTCCCGGGAAAGGCACGCGTCCAAAGACGCAGTCGTGCGACGCCGGAAGGACGGATATTTTCGCCGCGCGCACTTGGAACTGCATTCCCGGCTGAGCTGCCTGCGTGCTCGCGGCTTTCGCGGCGCGTGCAATATAAGTGCTGGAGGTCGACGCAATGACCCGTGCCCCCAAGTCCCGCGAAAGCGGTGGGACATCGAGCAGGTGATCAAAATGACCGTGCGTCACGAGGATCGCGTCCACGTGGTGAGGCAGACGCGCCTTTGCCCACTCCAGATCCCGCGCGTCCCGGTCTTGGCGCAGATTGAGCGCGACGCTCAGGAGATTCCATCGGGTGAAATAGGGATCGATGAGCAGCTTGGTCTCGTCGGATTCGAGGAGATACCCGTTCACCCCGAGATAAGTGATGCGGACTCCTAGTGTCGGGACCTTCGAGGCAGCCGGGTCTGCAACAACCATCTGCGCATAATGGCCGAGCCCAGCTTGGGCAACGGCAGTCACCCAGAAGAGGAGAAGGGCCGCCAACTTCATGGGCCCCTAGCATTTCCTCTTTGCTGGCCCGACGCAAGCAGAGGACTTCGGGTCTTCGAATGAGCTGCCGTGCTTCGAAGTTTGAAATCGAGCACCCCCCGCAATGGCGCAAGAGCTGTCTTGGTGCAGACTTTGTGTTGCAAAGTTGCGTCGCTTGCGCCAAAGCTATCGGCATGTGGGAACTAGATGGGTCGCCATCGCTTCGCAGAGAACTGCAGCATGCCCGACGGCTCATGAAGACCGCAACGCGCACTTTTCCGGCAGCAAGCGTCTCTTTTTTTTGGCGACTAGCTTTGCTTTGCAAAGTTGTGAAAGAAACGACTGCGGCCGCCCGTATTCTGACCGGCTTTCCTCAAAATCATGAATCCTGACACAGCCTCAAATCCCACCCCGGTTCCCGTCGACCTGGCGGCCATCCGCCTCCTTGCCCGCCTCGTCATTCCCACCGCGGTGCTCACCGCTTTTGTGGACTTCCTTTTTTGGGACGCGTGGCCGGGTTTCAACGTCGGAGTGTTTTTCCTGGGCCTTGCGATGACGTTCTTTGGGCTGAGCAGTGAGCGGCCCCGGGCGGTCACTTGGATGCTGGCAGTGATGCTGGTGACGACATGCGTGCAATCGGCCATCGCGTTGTCCCTTTCGAATGTGCTCGCGGCGATTGCGTTGGCGTTGGCGCTGGGAGGGAATCTTTTTCAACCGCAGCTCCGTAGTTTTTGGGCCCGATTTTCCGAAATGCTATTCGGTGTCTTCCACCCGGTTCGCCGATGGAGCGAAGTGATTGCGTTGATCGGCCAGGCAGGCACCAGCGTCCGGATGTCGGACCGGGATTTCACCAGTCCGATCGCATTCGCCATAAAGACGATCCTGCCCGCCGCGGGGCTGCTCGCAATCTTTGGCGGGATCTTTGCGGCGGGGAATGCCGCCTTTGGTGATCTTCTCGCCCGCGCCGGAACGGGTGTTTGGGTTGTGTGGGAGCAGCTGGATATCTCCGTGCTTCGAGTCCTGTGGTGGAGCGTGATTGCGACGGTCGCGCTGAGTTTGATTCACGCGACTCGGGCGCCGGAGAAACCGCGCTGGTGGACTCTCGAATTGCCGCGGGTCGGTCGGAATGATTTCC
>CBHXZU010000688.1:0-3758 GCA_966125105.1 uncultured Prosthecobacter sp. | reverse complement strand
CGCTCGATCCGAGGTGCGGAATATCGATCCGTGGCGCAGTCATGCCGATCTGTGGCACAGTTCGATCGATCCGTGGCACAGTCTGATCGATCCGTGGCGCAGTCAGATTGATCTGTGGCACAGTCACGCCGATCTGTGGCACAGTCACGCCGATCTGTGGCGCAGTCACGTCGATCCGTGGCGCAGTCGCGCCGATCTGTAGCGAAGCCAGATCGATCTCTTCAGAGGCAGATGGATATGAGGTCCTGACGTTTCGCTCCCTAACAGCATCAGCAATTCACTCGAGCTACCGTCCCAATTCGCAAGAAAGTTCCCGGCGATAAAACTCTCGCGGGTGGCTCGGGGTCCTTCAGTCGCTTGAAGCTCCATATTAAAGAACCTCGACCGTTCAGGCGGTTTTCGAGCTTGTTCCCGGCGATGAATCTCCCGCGAGTGGCTCGGGGTCCTTCTCCTCGTTACACTCGGTCAGGATGACTGGCTTTTCCTCCTCGGCATTCCCACGCCCAGGCTTTTCCTCCTCGGCATTCCCACGCCCAGGCTTTTCCTCCTCGGCATTTCCACGCCAAGGCTTTTCCTCCTCGGCATTTCCACGCCGGAATTTCGTGATTCTTGTCCGACAAACAATCAGCCGGCACGGCTTTTCGGGGTCTCAGATGACCGGCTTTTCGCGCGCCCGGTTTTCGCCCCCCTCATCGCGCTCTCGCCCGGTACTTTTTCGACAAAGAACCGCCGGAACGGCTTTAAAGTGTCAGAATGACCGGGTTTTCGCGCACTTTGCCTGTAATACTCGTCACACAGCCTGGCAGGCTGTGCCACGGTCGGCGCGGCTTCACCGCTGGGCTTGCGCTCTGGGATTAGAGTTCGCCGAGCTTCAGCCGAAAGTTTTGGTTCGTTCCGGTTTTTAAGCCTGAGAGGGTTCTTGGAGTATCGATGGCGGGATAGCGCGGATCGTTGCCTGGAACATTCCAGAGGCTCCAATTCACCATATCGGTGCTCGTTTCCACGAGACAGGAACGATTGGCGGGGTGGATAAAGCTGATCTCGATGGTATCTCCTGCACCTGGGACTTGCACCGCGGGGAGAATCGGAAGACCAGCGGAAGTTGGAGGCGTGCGCTGCAAGAACTCCAGATCGTTGGTTTGACCATCCTTATCGGGATCGAGCGTTGGGCCAGCATCCGGATTTCCCGGCGAACCAAAATGCGCCGTCTGCCATTGGGTAAACGACTGTCTCGTGGGAAGCGATTGCGTGATCCAGTCGATCAGCAACTGCTCGGAAGCAAGGTCGCGGTCGTTGGTAGCCAGCGGAGGCATGCGCGGCACTCCGTCTCCGCGAACCCGCTTCAAGACCATCGAGTGACTGAGGTCCCCCGGCACAGCGAAGCGGTTCGCGGCGTCTCCGGCATTGTTCACGAGCGCGCCATTGATCAGCGCTGCCGAGTCGGTCGGCACTTGCGGCCGAGCGTCCCAATTTCCCGTCGCCGCTCCGCCGGGCTGATGACACTGCACGCAGTTTGCGGCCAGGTAACTACGCACTCTTGCCTCGAGGCTTGCCGTCGTGTCTGCCGGGTTTGCCAGCGCTGGCAGCGTATTCACGTTCGCGACCGGCGCCGCGAAATAGCCCGCTCCGCTGAGCGCAGCGACTTGGTTTTGCTCCAGGCCGCCGTAGGAATTCAGGCGATTGAACTGCCGCGTATTGAAGCTGAGCGCAAATCCGGCCACAGGCGTGTGGCAGACCTTGCACTCCGTCCGACTCGGATAACGCCACGTCTGTGCCGGGCTGCTGGAGGGAATCACTTCGCTCAAACCTTCCTCACCGACGAGATCCGCATCGGTTTGGTCCACCCTCCACCGGTAGCTGAGGCCATAGACGTCGGTTGCCGTTTTCACGAGGAACCGCGTTTCGAGCTTCCGACGCGTCGAGGCGTTACCGCGCGTCGTCTCGATATCGAAGTGTTTGATCCATACCATCCCGTTCGGAAACGCCCAATTCCCGTTCACCGAAAACCCCACGGTATCCGTCAGGTTCTTGATCGAAAACCAGCGCCGTTTCGTTGCATAATCCGACCAGAATGGAACGTTGGGCTCGTAAGGCACGATCCCCTGCGCAGGCACCAGGTTTGCGAGATCCGAAAACGCGCCGGTGGCGGACAGCGTCGCTGGCGGAGGCGTTCCGGAAGTATTGCTGCGGACCAAGCGGTCGACCGTATTTGAGCCTAGGTCGCTCAGCAGCAAATCGCCATTTCGCGGATCCGTTCCGAAATCGACGATGTTTGTGTCGGTGGCGATTCGCTGGCCGACCCACGAATTCCCCTGCTGGCGCAATGCGACGATGAAACCGGAGTTGTAGTCCGCGAAAATATACGCGCCGTAGAGTTCCGTGAGCACATTGCCGCGATAGACCATCCCGCCCGTGATCGACGTCCCGTAGATCACTGCGTCGTTTCCGATTCCATCATTGGTGTGATCGTATTCATAGATGGGCTCAACGGGACTGAATCCAGTCCCTGGAGGGGCATTGGGACCGGGCGCAGGAGGCGGACTTTGAGGTGACGGACCACTCGTGAAAGGGTGCATGCCTTCGCGCCAGCTCCAGCCGAGATCATTTCCCTTCGCGATGATATCGATCTCCTCGTAGATCCCCTGCCCCACATCGGCGAGGAAGATCCGGCCTGTCGGCGGATCGAAGGACCAACGAAACGGGTTGCGCAGGCCGGTGGCGTAGATTTCCGTCCGCACCGTATTCGCCGCGAACGTGAGCGGGTTTATCGCGGCATCGTAATGCCAGCGAGTGTAGCCGATGAATGGGTTATCCGCCGGCACCTTGTAAGTGCCCGCGTGGACCGCGGAGGGGAAAGTGGTCGAGTTTTGCTCGTGTGGATTTGGCGCGAGATTCTCTGGGCGATTGTCCACGTCGATTCGGAGTAACTTTCCCCAGAAACCTGTGCGCGTGACTCGATTCGTTGTCCCGACGGGGTCCAGTTGGTGATTAATGAAACGCGCATTGTTGCGTGAGTCATTCCCGGCACCTTCATCGCCGAGCGAGAGGTAGAGGTAGCCATCGCTGCCGAAGTGGAGATCGCCGCCATTGTGATTCGTCTCGCGATCCACGATCGTCAGCAGAGGCGTGTGCGACAGGATTGTCGCGGTGTTGGCGGAAGGGTGCGAAACAGTAACCCGGTGCAGGCGCTGGAACAGACGACTACTTCCGCTCTCCACGACCTGGATGCTGTAGTAGAGGAAGAGCGTGCCGTTGGTGGCGAAGTTGGGGTGGAAGGCGAAACTGAGGAACCCGTTCTCGCCATCGGTCCGCAGCGTTTCGCCGGCAGCGAGCAGGCTGGTGAGCGAAAGGTAAGCCGTCTTCGTCGGCGTCGTGCTCAAGTTGCTCACCGTTTGGATCGCGCCGCCCCGCTCCGCCACGAAAACACGGTTCGTTTCCCCCGCGGGGAACGCCGTGCACATCGGTCCGGAGAAGGTCATTGAGCCAAACGCATTCTGCGTCATGAACTGCGTGGCTGCGGGAAGATCGGCCGGCAGGGTGAGCGTTGTGTTTGCCTGGCGAACAAGTTGCGCGTCGGCAAGCGCGCCGAGGATAACCATGGCCGCGAAGACGTGCAGGATCCGATTCATGGGTGATGGAGTTGGTCCAGGCAGCGCCCCGCATCATCGGGGCCATCAGGCAATTCGGCTCACTTAAGATAGCTGGTTCCCAGCGAATGCCATGCCGTGCTTTTCTCCAAGACATCGCGCCGTTCCGAC
>CBHXZU010000687.1:0-3781 GCA_966125105.1 uncultured Prosthecobacter sp. | reverse complement strand
ATAGACTCTGCAATGGGATCGAGGATTTCGCTCGTGATTTGGAGGTGTTGCTCATGGGATCAATCGGCTTCTCCCCTGCGTAGCCGTCCAGTGCCGCGATGCAAGCTGCAGTCGCGAATGCAGTCCAGTAACGGGAAGGTTTTGTCCTGTAACTGGACGGTTCAGTCTTGTTACGAGAAACTAAAGTCCTGCCACGTGAGGCGACTGTCCTGTAACGGGAAAGTTCAGTCCCGTCGATTGAAGCGATTGTCTCGTAACGGGTAAGTCTACTCCAGTAAGGAGAGTCGGACGTCCTGTAACGGGAAGGTTCACTCCTGTCAGGAGCATCTCTGCTTCTGTCAAAGCGCCTGCCAGAGACAATTTCCGCCCGCGACCGGGTATGCGCGGTAACCAAAGCACGCGCGAAGCGCCAACCATTGTGGCATAGCCTTCCAACGTCCGAGATCACACGCGAAGCGGCATCGCTGCGGCATATGCTGCCCACCCTGGGCGGGAAGAGCTCGCGGGCGCGAAACAAGCTATGTCTGGAAACCTGTAAACGCGGGTCGAGCGGAAGGGACCCCGGCGGCGGCGGCATAACAAACAACCCGCAACGAACGCGCCGCGGCAGTCGCAAACCTACGGCTTGTAGTATCGGCCCATGAACTCGAGGATCTTGCCGCGCAGTTCGTCGCCGTCGACCGCTCCCGTGTGCCGCCAGATGATTTCCCCTTCTGCGCTGACGAGTACCGTGTGCGGAATCGGCCCGGGCCACTCTGGATCGAGCACCTTGGCGAGCTCCGCGGAATCGGCTCCGCTGAGGATGTAGTTATTCGTCTTGCGCCCTTCCGCGGCAAGGGACGGCTTCAGCCGGTCGGGCAGCGCGGCGTGCATGCGCTCCAGGAACTTCTGGGCGCGATCTTTGTCCGCCTGTTCGTCGAGGCTGATCGTGATTAATTCAAACTCGCGCAGGCCAAACTTCCGCGCGGTCTTCACGAGTTCCGGAAACTCGGCCACGCACGGCCCGCAGGTCGTCGCCCACAGGTTGAACAAGCGCACTTTCTTCGTGCCGTTTTTGCGCAACGCCGCAACGCCGGCGACGTCGATCGGCTCGAGGTCCACCGGTTTCTTTTCCCACTTCGCCATGTCATCCGCGACCGACGTCTTCTTCGTGATCCACTTCGTCGAGCATCCGTGCACCTTCGTTGTTTCGACAGCGACCAGATTCCCAGCGAGCAAAGCCTCCACAGCGTTCGCGCCATCACGGGACTTTACCGTGGCCGCGTCCGCATACTTCGAATCATCGAACGCCCCCTTGTAGCGCAGCTTTCGCTCCGCATCGAAAACGAAGACGTGGGGCGTCGCGAGGCACCCGTAGGCGCGGGAGGTCACCTGCGTTTCGCCGTCGTAGAGATAAGGAAAATTGAAACCCTGCTCCGCCGCGTGCTTCTTCATGTCCTCGAAGCCGTCGTTGTACTTCGAGTAACCGAGTTCGTCTTCGCGGATGCCATCCGGATTATTCGGATTGATCGCCACGAGCGCGAAGCTCTTGCCCTTCATCGCTTCGACGAACGCCTTCACGCGGCCTTCCGCCGCCTGCGAATCCGGGCAGTGGTTCGACATAAATGCGACCATCAACACCTTCGCGTCCTTGAATTCACCAAGCGTGTGCGACTTCCCATCAACGCCCGGCAGACTGAAATCCGGCGCTGCATCGCCGATCTTCAGCTCCTGGATTGCGCTGGGGGCCGGCGCCTCTTTCTTGGCGGCGAATGAAGTGGCATTCGCCGGTGTCTCTTCGGCGGCAGCGATGGAATTATAGGCGAAGCCGAACACGGCGAACGCCGCAGCAAGGGAGAAAAGGCGCTTCATCCATCGAACCGTAGGGGAAAGGAAACAGCCGGTCCATGCTCGCGTGCGCCCACCATGGCGAAGGCGAAACGCACTGATACGATCCATACAGTCCGAACGCCGTATTTCATTCGATATCCGAAAAGCGGGTCATTCTGATGGAGCTTCAAGCGACTGAAGGACCCCGGACCACACGCGAGAGATTCATCGCCGGGAACACGTCTTTAGAACCGTTATGAAATGAAGGTTCTTTATGCCGAGGAAGGAGAAAGGATCCCACGCCACTCACATCAATCTCCTCGCCGGCGAATAGTTCCGGTGAATGGCTGGGGGTGCTTCTCCTCGTTACACTCGGTCAGGATGACCGGCGTTTGGTGCATTCCGACTGCTAAGATCGTATGCGACATGCGAGGCGCGCGCGATACCCTCGTCAAACCGGGCTACTCGTCTTGCAATACCGATTTGGCTTCGGCTCCCCCCGCTACTCCCGCAACGACACCCCCAGCGCCTTCACCTTCTCCTTCAGCTTGGCGTGCGCGCCGTTCACTTCATCAGCCGTAAGCGTGCGTTCGAGGCTGCGGTAGGTTAGCGAGTAGGCCAGCGACTTCTTGTCGGCCGGGATCTTCGCGCCGCTTGGATCGGTGAAGACGTCGAAAAGCTCCACGTTCGCCAGCAGGGGTTCCTTCGCCGAGGCGAACGCGCCGGCGATGTCCGCGTGCTGCAGCGCGAGCGGAGCCAGCATCGCAATGTCGCGCGTAACCGCAGGGAAACGCGGGATCTCACGGTATTTGCGCGCCTGCTCGTTGCCCGCCGATTTTTCCAGCGCGGTGAGATCGAACTCGGCGAAGACTACTGCGTCCCGCGCATCGAGCGCGCGCGCGTCTGCCGGCCAGAGTTGACCCGCGTGTCCGATCGGCTTGCCGTTGTTTTCGATCACCAGCGAGAGCGCGAGAGCCGGATTGTTGTCCGCCTTGAACGTGACGCCCGTGCCGAGCACGCCGGCGAGCAACGCCTTCAAATCATACAGATCCACGGCGCGGCCGGCAGGGTTGCGCCACGCGCGCTCGCCGAGCGATCCGGTGAAGACGACCGCAGCATGGGAAAACTCCTCGGGACGCCGCACTGAGAACACGCGCCCAATCTCGAAGAGGCGCGCGCTGTCCGCGCCGGCGCGGAGGTTCGTGGTCACTGCGGTGAGCAAGCCGTGCAGCAGGTTAGGACGAAGCACAACCTGGTCATCGATCATCGGGTTCTTCACGCGGACGAGGTTCGCGGGGTCCACTTGCGTGAATGCGAGTCCTTTTGGTTGCGCAGGCACGAGCGTCACGCTGCGAGCCTCGTGCAATCCCTGCCCGACAAAGCCGCGGCGGATTCCCATCGCCCGATCGTAAGCGCGATCCGTTGCGCTCCCAGCCGTGAAGCGGGCGTGCTCCCGCGCAGGGATGACATCCATCCCGATCACACGCGCGATTTCCTCGATGAGATCGACTTCACGCGTGAGGTCTCGGCGGAACGATGGAGCGGTCCAGCCATCGGCGTGCTTCGTGAGCCCGAAACCGGTGAGGATCTTGTCGACCCGATCCGCGCTCACTTCCACGCCAAGCAATTTCGCCACGCGTTCAAGCCGCAGCGGAATGTGCGGCACTTCGGTGGGAAGCGGCGTTTCGTCCGGAGGAATAAGAACCGACGGGATGTCCACCTCGGCGGCTTCCGGGGAAGGCCCGCCAGAGAGTGCATCGACCTGACGCGCGACTGCCGGGTCTGCTGCGGGTTGACCCGTGATCTTCGTGTACGCCTGCGCATCCCGCGGAATAAGCAACGTGGGCGCGGGGGTGCCGGCGGCAAGTTGCAGGATGAGATCGACGGCCCGGATGCTTGCAGACACGACGCCTGCGGGATCCACGCCACGCTCGAAGCGATAGCTGGAGTCGCTGGAAAGGCCGAGTTGCCG
>CBHXZU010000686.1:0-3786 GCA_966125105.1 uncultured Prosthecobacter sp. | reverse complement strand
AAGCGGCAGGCCCGGTGGTGCGGCTGGATGACCAGAGCGCCTCGTTTCTCACCGACGAGGTGGTCATCCGCTTCTCGGCAAACCTGCCGGAAGGCGAGGCGCGCGAACTCGCTGCCCGGCACGAACTGGAATTGTTGCGCCCATTTCAGGTCGCGCCGAACACGTTCCTGGCCCGGTCGCGCAAGGGCGCGAGCTATGATCTCCTCCAGCAGTGCGAGGACTTGGTGCAGACCGGCGTCGTTGAATATGCCGAGCCCAATCTCGTCAGCACACCGGTCGATGACGCCGTGGTACCGACCGACAACCTTTTCGGCCAGCAATGGCACCATGCCATCGTCCGGACGCCCGATGCCTGGCAAAAGTTGCGCAACCGGCGCGGGACCAATCGCACCTTCGGCGATGCGAACCTGATCATTGCCGTCGTCGATGCCGGGGTGAATGCCGCGCACCCGGATTTCAGCGGGAGCGTGACGAGCGGGTTCTCAAAAATGTTCTTCAGCTTCGACTTCCAGAACATGGCCGCCAATGCGAGCACCTCCGGGAATCATGGCACCTGCTGCGCGGGCATCGCCGCCGCCACGGCGAACAACCCGTCCGGCGTGGCGGGACAAAATGAAGGCGTGGCGGGCGCGGCGGGAAATTGCCGAATCCTCGGGATCCGCCGCGGCGGGACGGAAGCCCGCTACGCGGACATGTATATGTGGGCGGCCGGATTCAACCCCGGCAGCACCACGGCAGGCTTCCCCGCTCAACTCGGCCAGGGCGCCGACATTATCACCAACAGCTTCGGCTTTAGCGTCGGAATGCCGATCTCCGGGTTGATGGCAAACACCTTCGATTTCCTGACGAATAACGGGCGCGGCGGGCGGGGCACGCTGCTCTTCTTTTCGGTCGGCAATGTGGTGCCGCCGCAGGACTTCACCACGTTCCGGCCGTGGGCGGCTTACAACCGGACCATCGCGGTCGGGGCGTCCAGCATCGGCAATGACGGAGTGACCGAGATCATCGCCGACTACAGCAACTTCGGCGGACCGCTGCCCGGCGGGGCGATTCTCGATGTCATCGCTCCCAGCCACGACAGTTACGTCGGGGGCGGGGCGGTGCACAATCCGCCCGTCAATTACGCCACGATCACCACGGATATCGTGGGGCAGGGGAATCTCGCCGGCCCCGGGGGAAACATGGATTACATGAACGCATTCGGCGGCACCTCTTCGGCAACGCCGCTCGTCGCCGGAATCGCCGCCCTCGTTCTGACGGCAAACAACAACCTGACGTGGATCCAAGTGCGCGACATCCTGCGCAATACCGCCAACAAGCTCAACTTCACCAATACGGATCCCATCGCGCAATACGTCGATACGGATGGTGATGGAGTCCCGGATTACAGCCGGCTCTATGGCTACGGCCGGGTGGACGCCTACGCGGCGGTGACGGCCGCGTTGCCGCCGAAGCGATTCCTCAAGGAGGTTATCGATCACAAGTCACTGGTTTCGGAGGTCGGAGGGTTCGAAGAGGTCAAGCCCGTCAAAGATCGCATCGAAGAGGTGAAGATGCGCGGGTACGACAAAATTGCGGCCTTCGAAAATCCGATCGAGCAGTTCGATCCCGTGTTTGACCCGGCGTGGTTCCAGCGGCTCGAGGAGCGATTGCTGAAAATCGAAGCCGCCTTGCAAGGGAACGGCCGAGCGTTCATCCGCAGCGCGGAGCGGCCCGCCGTGGCTGACCACGTCGCCGGCAAGGCCAGGACTCGAAAACGTTGATCGTCATCCTTGCGAGCGAGTTTGATCCCACGGCGGAATCGCTGGCGCGCAGGTGGTCGCGGGGCGAGGCGACGCTGCTGACGCCAAACGATGCCGCCGCGCGCGGCTGGCGCATTTCTCTCGAAGATCCGCAGAGTTCGGAGTTTGTCGCGGGAGGCCGGACACGGGCCGCTCGCGATCTTCGAGGCGTGATTTCGCGCCTGGCGGGGATCGTGCCGCGGGAACTCTACCGCATCGCCGCCGAGGACCAGGCGTACGCCGCGCTCGAGATCACTGCGCTGCTCGTCTACTGGCTGAACCAACTGGACTGTCCAGTGCTCAACCGCCCGTCCCCTCATTGCCTCGCCGGACCGGGGTGGCGTTTCGAACAATGGGTGATGCTCGCCGCGGAATGCGGCATTCCCGTGCAGCCGTTCACCCGGTCGACCGCGGTCAGTCACACGGAAGAGCGGCGGAACGCCACCGTGCACCGCGCGCTGGTGATCGGCGGACGTTGCGTGGCCGGGGATGAGAGAGGGCGTGGCGCCCACGCGGAAGAACTGGCGAAACGGGCCGGAGTCGGGTTGCTGGAAGTTCGTTTCCTGGAGCGCGGCAACCGCGAGGTGTTCGATGGAATCAACCTCCTGCCGGATCTCGGCACCGACACGGCCCGCCGCGCCCTCGAGGATTACTTTCAAACCGCTGCCAATGACCATCCTGCTGGGCGTTCCTGAAGACCCACCGCTGGCGAGCGTCCGCGACGCCCTGATCGCCGCGGGCGCGCCATTCCTGCTGGTCGACCAGCGCGAGATTGATCGATTCTCCGTGGAGCTTACGGTCGCCGCCGCCCTGGAGGGTTCCATCATCTGCGATGGGGTTGCCCTCCGCCTCGACGAAGTTCGCTCCATCTATTTGCGGCCCTACGATCCCAGCACGGTGGCGCTTCAAGCCACCCCGCCAGGCTCGTGGACGGTGGAGCAGGCCCTGGTTCTGTTGGCGGATGCCGGCGCAGTGATCGCGGTGAACCGACCCGGCGCCATGGCTTCGAACGCCTCAAAGCCATTTCAACTCGATCTCATCCGCCGCCAGGGCTTCTCCACGCCGGAGACGATTCTCTCTACCGACCCTGACTATGTGCGGGACTTTTGGCGGCGACAGGGGCGCGTCATTTACAAATCCATGAGCGGCGTCCGCAGCATCGTCTCGCAACTCCGTGACGAACGTGCCGCAGCCCTCGACGACGTGACTTGGTGCCCCACGCAGTTCCAGCGCTACATTCCGGGCGTGGAATATCGCGTGCACGTGGTCCGCGATCGGACCTTCGCGTGTCGAATCCTGTCGGATGCGGACGATTATCGTTACTCCTCGGCGACGATGCACCCTTGTGAGCTTCCCGCGGAAATCGCCTCGCGGTGCGTGAAACTCACGGCGGCGCTCGGCCTTTTGGTGGCTGGCATCGACCTCCGGCGAACTCCGGAAGACGAGTGGTTCTGCCTCGAGGTAAACCCGTCTCCCGCGTTCTCCTGTTTCGAACCGGAGACTGGTCCCGAGATTGGGCCGGCGATTGCATCGCTCCTGAGCGGTTGCATGCCTCCAGCACCCGCGCTGGATCTGGTGGAGATGGGTCGCAATCGATAGCGCTGCCCGTAGGCGGTTTCCGGCTTCGTTATAGCGGGTGCCAAAAGAAACTTCCGGCTGCGACGGGCCAAGGCCCAACAACAAGCCAGCCCAGGCCACAGCGAAGAATGAGCGACGCCCTGGGTAAACCGACCAAACGTCCAGAGCCCCGAAGGGGGCGACACAACAGCGCCGCAATCGGAACTTCTTTGGGCGATCACTAGAGGCAAACACCTATTCTGCGCGAAAATGTCTCGAACTTGAGCCCCTGGACGAAGGCGTGATCACGGCAACCGCAGCTCCACCGTGACTGCGCGGTGATCCGACACCGTCGTTCCCAGGAATTCCGGAGTTACGACGGGCGCCAGTCCGCGAGCGAAGATGTGGTCGAACGTCGCGTCCGGCTACTTTCCGGCCGACGGCCAGG
>CBHXZU010000685.1:0-3786 GCA_966125105.1 uncultured Prosthecobacter sp. | reverse complement strand
CTGAGGGAGCTTTAGCGACTGAAGGACCCCGATCCATTCACGCGAGCTTCCTTAACCGGAAACTTCTATAGGCAGATGCTCTATAGTCATGACCGCCTCTCGAAAAAATCTTTGCGGCGACATTCGCACTCCAGCTTTTTGTCAGTAGCCGCCGGTCCTCCAAATCTCTGCGACTACTTTCCCACCGGATCCGACAACCCCACTACGGCGCCCGCATACCCTGTAAGCTCGACATATCCATGCCCGCGCACAGCATGCCCGGCACGAGTGCCGATCACGTCGATCAGTCCCTCCCAATAGGTCACCGGCTGCAGCGCGAGCTCCTGATTCGCTACCGGAGTCGTGACGGTAAGATTGAGATCCAGCGACGGGATCTTCACCTGCCACGATCCAGGGTACTCCGCGCGCGATTGCGGACTTTTCCACTGCTTGGTGGCAGTCACCTGCATCTGTTTCTCACCGAGGTGCCGCGTCCCGCCTGCGGGATCGACGAATGTTCCGCTCGAAGCCGGATCGATTGAGCCGTCCTTTTTCCGCAGGCGGTAAAGCATCAGTTCGGTTCCATCGTCCAATTGGATGCTGAACCAATCCCAGCCCGCTTGATCGGCCGCAAGTTGGTTCGTGGCCCACTCGTGGTCGAACCAACTCTCGCCTTCGACATCGAACGCCGCAGCGCCGATACTGACTTTGCCCGTCGAGCGCAGCCGCGTGCCCGAGTAATAATGCGAAGCGTGCCCCGGCTCCTCGGCCTTCACGCTCACGCCATCGGCACCATGCAAAACCCACGGCTTTTTCGAAGCGAGGTGAAGCTCGACCGAACGATCGCCTTCGACCGCCTTCGCGCGGAAGCTGCCGTCGGATTCGAGGGCGAGGGTCCAGTTTCCCAGCCATGCGAGCTTTGCCGCGCTGCTCTCGGCGCCAAAACCTGCTTCGCCGAAGGCTCCGCGCGTGAGCTGTTGTGAGAAAAGGAACTTCCCCGACGAGACGTCCGTCAGGGTGAAGTGGCCGAACTTCAAGTCGTCGACCACAAACCGGGAACGCGCGGGTTTGGCGGTCGAAGGGCGAACACCCTGGCGGAAGAACGTGAGCTGGTAGCCAAAGCGACGCCCGTCCGTGGCGCGGAGATTCCCGGTGAAATACCACCACTCGGTCTTGAAGTCGCGGTGCGGCGCGTGATCGCGCGGCCATTCATATTTCCAGCCCGGTTCTGCCGTCCGCCAGCTCGGCGCCCCTTCCTTTTCCGCAGCACGAGCGGCCCCGCACGCGACGGCGAGCAACACAGCGACTACTCGGAAGAAGGTGTTCATTCCTCGTGCAATGCTTCGGCGATGCCAATGCGGCGCGCAACTCGCGATGGCCACAAGGCCGCGAGCATGGCGACGCCGGTGACCCATACCGGCGTCCAGAGAATCGCGTCCCACGACATCCAGAACTGAATGGTCCAGCCAAAGAATGCGGGGTTCACCACCCAGGTGAGAACGAGCGCCAGCGGGATGCCGGCCGCGATGCCGAGGAATGCGCTCGCAAGCCCGAGCAAGGCCGCTTCACCAATCACCAGTCGTCCGACGAACCCAGGCGTCGCGCCGAGCGCGTGAATCAACGCGAGTTCGCGGCGGCGCTCGACGACCATGGTGAGAATCGTGAGGAGCACGCCGGCGATGGCGACGACGACGGCGACACTGCGGAGCACTTGGGTAATCGCAAACGTTTGATCGAAAATGCGGAGGATGCGATCGCGCAGCGTCCGGCTCGAATTGATCGACCACTCACCGGGAAACTGCTCGCGAAACTCTGTCTCCAATCGCGGCGCGTCCGCACCGGGGCGCAGGTACACCGCGACCGACATGGCGCGGGTGTCATCCCGAAGGCTCGCGAATAATCGGCTGCCCATCAGGAGCATTCCCTGGTCGCGCGAATAGTCGGCATACACGCCCGCGAGCGGCACAGAAATCGGCCCGGCTTTTCCTTCGATCTGCACGGATTCGCCCACCCGCAAACCAAAGCGCCGGATAAATGGCTCGGTCGCGACGACCGCGTTTCCGGCGAAGACCTCATCCATCGCAGCGCGCTCATTGCCCTGGGTAAAGGTCAGATTGTCGCGATAGGCGCCATCCACGACGGCGAGAAGAGCCTGCGCCGGTTCGCCTTTCGCAACGAAGGTCACCGGCTGCTCACGGAACGTGTCAGCCGCTGCGACTTCCGGCCGAGCGCGCAACCAGGCGACGGCCTCCGGCGGAAGGAAGGAGTTCAAACCGTGAAGTTCATTCGCGGCCGGCGCGACGAACAGATCCGCGATCACTCCCTTGCCAATCCATGCATCAAGGCTGCGCCGGAATGAAAAAACCATCAGCACCAGCGCGATGAACATCGCCACGGCCGAGGCCAGCGCGCCAACAGTGATTGCATTTCGCTGAAGGCGCCGCCGCATGCGCCGCGCGGCCAGGGCGATCGAGGCGAACCTCGGCGGAATCCAGCGGCACGCCGCCGCCAGCGCGCCGAGCACAAACGGCGCGAACGCCGCGCCGCTTGCGAGGACGCAGAAGGCCGAGGCAAATGCCAGCCAGCGCGGCGCTCCCGCCAGTGCCGCTTGCGCGCTTCCGATCGCCGCCAAAAGCAAAATCACGCCGGCAATCCACCAACGTCTCGCGCGCAGTGCCCCGCGCGTTTCACCCGTGCCTCGACGAAGCGCCTCCACTGGCTGCACGCGCGCCGCTTCCGCCGCCGGATGCCACGCGCCCACGAGCGCGGCCGCCAGGCCGAAGATCATCGCGACGACGAACTGCCACGACTCCAGCGCGAGATGCTCCACATTCACCAGCGTGTAGAGAGACGTAACGGTCTTCTCCACCGCGCCGATGAGCTTCGTCGCGAGCAGCAATCCTGCCCCAATTCCGATCGCGATGCCAGGGATCGCATACAGCAGGGCCTCACCGAGGAACATTCCGCGAACTCCGAGCGATGTGACGCCGAGCGCCCGGATGATCCCGATCTGCACGCGACGGCGGGCAACCGAAGTAGAGACCGTGTTGAAGACGAGGAAGACGCCGACAAGCAGCGAAACCATGCTCAGCGCGGTGAGGTTTAGCTGAAATGCGCCGAGCATTTTCTCCACCTGCGCGCTGCGCTGGCGAGGCGGCCGGACTTCATGCCCGCGGGCAACCTTCTGCAATTGCGCCGCGAGGTCTCCGGCGCGCTGCGGATCCCTGGCGCGGATTTGCAGGGCGCTCAGTTTGCCAGGGCGGTCCAGCAACTCCTGCATCCAGCCGAGATCCATCAGCGCGAAACGCGAATCCATCGGCACATCCGTCGGCGTGGCGATGGCGAGGACCACGAGCTCGGCCGGACGTCCGTTCACCAGCACGCCGAAGCGGGAGCCGATCGACAGGCCATTCCGCGTCGCGAACTCCTGAGTAATGGCTACTCCGCCCGGGGCGCTTAGCCATCGGCCAGCGTCGTATGAGACACTGCTGCCCGCGGTCATTTCGAAGACGCGAAAGCTTTCCGCGGTGATGATATCGATCCCGGAAAGGCGCAGATATTCGCCCGGTCTGCCCGGCAATGTGGCGAGCGCATCGACCACTCCGGTCACCGCCTCTACCCCAGGCTGACGCTCGATCTCCGGCCACAACGTTTCATCGATATCGCCGCGAATCTCGAGATGCGCCCGCCCGGCGATGAGATCCACACTGCGAGCGAAAGCGCGCGTGGCGCTCGCATTTGCGATCTGGATCGCGAGGTAAACGGCGATGCCGAGCGCAATGCTCAGGACATTGCACACCGCGAGCA
>CBHXZU010000684.1:0-3790 GCA_966125105.1 uncultured Prosthecobacter sp. | reverse complement strand
GCGAGGCGTTCGCCGGGGAAGTGCATGGCCAGGCCGCCGATGAGCGTCCCTTCGGTGAGTGGGCAGGCGTAGTCGAACTGGCTCATCCACGGGAATTCCTTGCCGCGCTTGATCGCCTCGCTCCACTCCTGCTGCGGATCGCCGGGCGTCACACTGCGCGGTTCCGTCTTCGCGATCGAATCGGGGTTTACGCTGTCGCGACGTGCCTTCGGGAAGATCAGCATGTCCTTCGCCTGGTCGTTCCGGTTAAAGATCACACCTTCGGTGCCGACGATCATCCATCCGCCGGGCGAGGGACGGCCAGCTTTCGCCGGATCCTTGGACGGGAACGCTTCCGCCAGGTCGACCATCGACGGGAAATCCGGCAGGTAAGGCGTGCCATCGGGCTTCTTGCCTTCATACCAGTAGAACGGAACGTCGCCGTGTCCGGCCACGCCGTTGAACTCGAGCTTCACGATCGAGCCGGTCGGCCAGGCCACGTCGGTGAGATCATCGACCTTCGTCGCAGTGATGAAGTTTGGCACGGTTAGGCCGAGTGCCACGTAAGGAGCGTCCATCAAATGGCAGCCCATGTCGCCGAAGGCGCCGGCACCGAACTCGAGGAAGCCGCGCCATTTGAAAGGATGCACGTTATCCGAGTAGGGCATGCTGGGGATCGCCCCGAGCCACTGCTCCCAATCGAGATGCTCCGGCGGCTTGCCGGATTTGTTGAGCACCGCCGATTTGCCCTGCGGCCAGATCGGGCGGTTCGTCCACACGTGAACTTCCTTCACCTTGCCGATCGCTCCGGCCTTGATCCACTCGGTGGTCACGCGGTTGCCATCATAAGTGTGGCCCTGGTTGCCCATCTGCGTAATCACGCCCTTCTTGCGAGCACCGAGGTGCAGCTGACGATTTTCCCACAGGGTGTTGGTCAGCGGCTTCTGAATGAAGACGTGCTTGCCGAGCGCGATGGCGTGCATCGCCGCCGGGTAGTGCATGTGATCGGGCGTGCTGATCGTGACGGCATCGATGCTCTTCACCTCATCGAGCATCTTGCGGAAGTCGGTATACGGCTTCGCGTTTGGATACTTCGACTGCGACTTCGCGAGGCTGTTTTTGTCGACGTCGCAGATGGCGACGATCTCGTTGTTCTTCGAGGCCGCGCTGGCGTCGCTCTCGCCTTTGCCGAGCACCCCGATCACGGCGATGCCGAGCTTCTTATTGGCGCCCTGGGAGAGAAGGAGGTTTGGAAAAAGACCCGCAGCCGTGATGGTGCCGAGGCCCTTGATGAACGTACGACGGGATGGAACGTGGATCATGTTGTCTGTGTTTTTGGTGGAGAATGGAGACTTGCCCGTCAGCGCGGGTAACGAAGCATCACCCACGACGCCAGCGGGAAATTAGGGCTCGTCTCCCGCTGATTGCTTAATTCGGCCCGCCGTCGCGCGGACCGCGCGCTGAATTCGGCCGAGACGCACAGAGAGCAACTACCGAAAACATATCAGCGCGCTTGGGGAGAACTTGCCCGAACCAGACGCACACGTCGCTACAACCGTTCGACGAGTTGTAGCTCGTCGCTCCTTGCACGCCTCGAGCGCTCAACCGCCGCAGCGAACAGACGCGAAGATTTAATACGGCCTGGAATGCCGTCGATCCGGCAACAAATTCCGGTCTGTCGCCAAGCGCGCGGGATCCCAACGATCACTTACGCGGACCGGCTTGCCTTCGCCTCGGATGCCATAGCGGAACGGCGCAGGTCGCGGAGCGGGCTTCGTATTACCTTTGATCGGCCGAGTATAGCTCGCCGGCATTTCCTTCGGCCCTTTTCGATGGAATGCCGCCGTCTCGGGGCGATAGGCCGTCAGTTTTTGTCCCCTGATTGACTTCTCTTCTTGCAGTGGTTGGTTCCTCTTCTGTCCCGTGGGAAAAGTGAACGGCGCCACCGCCTGTGCCCCGGTAATCAATGCGATCGCGCAGGCATATCCAGCCAGCCATCGAGGGCATGCGGAAGCGGTGGAAAAGAGAGTCACGTGCGGGACTGATAGCGCGGCGCGTGCCACACGCAATCCGCTTCTTTCGCCGCGCGCTACGGCGCGTTGCCGTTCGCGGAAGGGGCCGGCGCTGGAGTCGGCGGCGCTGCCGGTGCGTTGGGCGCTGGTTGCGCAGTTGTGCCGGGCGCTCCCGGCGCGGGAGTCGGCGTCGGCACAACGGTCGGCGGCGTGGTGGGGATGATCGGCACCGGCGGTGGCGGCGGCACGGCGGACTTGGTGATATCGACCCACGTGAAGAGCTCGCCCGTGTAACCGCCAAACTCCGTCAGCAACTCTTCGCAACGCTTGCGCCAATTCTCCAGGTTCGGCGGGACCATCGGGCGTTCGGTCGAGCCTGGGAAAACGAGATACGTGGCCTTCAAATCCGCCACCGCCCGATACCCGGGATTTGCCTTCGCGCTGACCTCTTTGCAAATGCGCAGTGAAGCCTCGCCGAGCTTTGCGATCGGTCCGGCATCGCCGACGATCGCGGGATAGAGCACGTTATTGACGATCACTACGCAGTAGTCGCCGATCGCCGGCGTGTAGCCGGTCTTGCCGCGACTAAACATCTGCGTCGGCAGGACGATGAACGGATCCGCTGCGCCGATGAGGAAACCGAAAGTCTGGAGTTCCTTGATTTCTGCGCGCAGCCGGCTGCTGTCTGCCTTCAGCTTCGCCGCATCCGGGGATGCCGTTTTTGGATCCTTCGCCTTCGCCTCGTTTTCCGCGATGCGCTTTTCCCAAATCGCCACGCACTGGTTCGGCACTTTCGTCTGCTTCGGCCAGCGGTAACTCGTGAAGGGCTGGTAGGTGGAGGATTGATTTCCCTCCATCGCAAATACCCGGTCGCCATCGGAGCCGTCCGTGTCCACGTCCATGTCCGCCTGCAAAAGGAGCGCTCGCCGTTTTGTCGTCGGGTGCTCGAGTTGCAGGATCGTTTCGCAGTCGTAAAAATTGTGGCGCGAGAGCAGTTGATCCAGCCGATCGAGGCTCGACCGCACCTGGTTCGTCTTGTTGCGATAAAGGTTGTCGAACTCGGGCGACACCTTCGCCGCGCCCAGCATGTCCGGCAGCGCGGGGAGCAGTTTGTCGAGATGCGGGTTCAGCTTGTGAAGCTCCGTGAGCTGCGAATGCGCCTTCGGAATCTTCACCTTCACGTTCACCTCCACCGTGTAGGCATCGGACGACTCGCGATCGGCCGTGGCGGTTGTCCCGGTGAGCGTCTCAAACTTCGTCTTGTAAGTGATGCCGTTGAAGATCGAGCCGGTCGCAACCACCTTCCGCGGAACGTAGGGCGTGGGCTCCGGAGTTGGCGTGGGAATCGGCGTCGGCGTGGGTGCGGGAGTTGGCGGCGCTGGGGTGGGTGTAGGCGTCGCGGATGCGGTCGGCCCAGGCGTCGGCGAAGGACGATCGGACTTCGTGGACTCCTTCTTCTCGCAGCCCGCGACAAACCCGAGCATCAGGCTAAAAGACACCAGGCGACGCAACATGAGGATGACCATTAGCGGGAAGGGTTGGGCTGTCAGCAAAAACGAGCGCGCCGGGCGATGCGGACGTCGCAGAATGCGGTGACCCGGGGTCAGATTCCGCGAGCGAAACTGGTGAGCGCGCTTTCCTCCATCACCGGCGCGCGCTTTCCTTGTCGGCATGACGCTCGTGAACGTCGAAACCCAAGCGCCTTTCACCACCAAGGACGGCTCGACCATCCGCAGCATCCTCGATCGGACGAATGCGCCGGTGCAGAACCAATCCCTCGCCGAAGCGCAAGTCCCCGC
>CBHXZU010000683.1:0-3814 GCA_966125105.1 uncultured Prosthecobacter sp. | reverse complement strand
AGGGGACGAATCGAACGGAACATTTGCCCACTCAAATAGCTCCTCCGATAGAATACGCGATTTCTTTTGACCCCGTTTTTTAGGCCGAAGCGGAGGATCTGCGCTTCAGGCTCGAACTGAGGGGGGGCGGACGGCAGTCAATTGCCTAATCTGCATTCGGAAAGTCAGTAGTTATATTTGCTTTCACCGCCGCTTTCGCCCTCGTCGTTCTGGCTCGCGTCTCGTGCCCGTTCACTCCGAACTTTGTGCAGGCGGTCAGCACGCAGCCCGACCGCAAAGCCAGCACCCCCTCCAATGATCAAAACTAACGGGAGCACGGCGACGAACAACTTCACCGCGTGATAGTCTGCGATGAGGACCGCAATGAACGCCAATGCCACCAGGGCAATCATCGCGAATGCCGCGGCAAAAATGTATCGTCTCATTAGTCATCTAACCCTGCCGGCGCCGAGCCGACCCGGTGCCGCTCCGCGCCCGCAAACCGCTCTGGCAACCGGAGATCGCCGTTCCTTGACGCACACGTGTGCCCGGACGCGCCAACGGGTTTTCGCTGATCCTCTCGATTACGATGGCTCATTAGTATTGCCCCGGGACAGCAGCATTCGCGCGGAGATATAGCTTCGCGTATTCCCCGGCATAAGCAGTGAAGATATCTCTGAGCTTCTGCGGGGCGATCACCTCGGCTTTGGGACCGTACTTGAGGATGCGCGCTTCCAGTTCCGGGTTCATGGCGACGCGCATTTTCAGATACAGGCGGCCATCGGGGGCGGTGGAGAATTTTTGCGTGTGGTGCCAGTAACTTTCTCGCGCCAACCGAGCGGCGTTGCGGTGGAAGTGCACTTCGACATCGGCGACTTCGCCGCCGCGGTGGATGCCGATGCAGTCACAGAGGAGTTCATCGAGATTGAACGGGCGCGTGGGGGTGAAGGGTTGCGCGGTGTTTTCCGCGTTGACCATCCGGGCGAGGGCGAAGGTGCGGATGTCGTCGTCGCGCGTCGGGTCGTCGGCGAGGAGATACCAGGCGTTATCGCAGCAGACGATGCAGCGGGGCTGGACGTGCCGGTCTTCGGGCGGCGCGGGCGTGCCGTCGTCCCGCATCTTCTCATAAACGAAGCGGAGCTCGTGCTGGCTGAGCACGGCGGTGACGACGGTTTCGAAGATATTGATATCCAGCGCGTCTTGGTAGCCGGAGGACCGGAAGGCGATGCGCTCGGAGATGGTGGCGAAGTCGAAGGAGAATCCCTGGCCCATGGCCTTCATGAGCTTTTCGACGACGGGCCGGACGCGGGCGTCCCACTCGCCTTTGCGTCGACGCTCGAGCGCGCCCCAGGAGGCGCAGAGGACGGTGAGATCGCCTTCGCTCATGAGGATGGTGGGGAGATTGGCGACGCTCCGGGTATAGCCCCAGCCGCCGCGTTCCTCGATGAACTCGAGCGGCGCGGAGTAGGTGAGCTGCATCGTGGTGATGTCTTTGATGATGGTGTTTTTGCCCCAGCCGAACTTTTCCTTCAGGCCCTTGTAGCTGAGGTAGCGCTTGGCGGGATTAGGGTCGGCGAATTGCCGGCGGAAAAACTTATCGAGCTCGTTGATGCGGTAGATGAGGTCGCGGGTGAGTTTGCGACGACGGGGCGGTTTGGGTTTGCGGGGACGGCCGGGGCCGCGGCGTTTTTTGGTGGGCATGGGGAATGGCGATGAGGGATGAGAGATTGGAGGATGGCGATTTGCCGTAATCGGGAAATGGGAACTGTGGCGAACAGTGAGTTCTGTTCCGGCGTTCGCGCGACACAAAATCTTGTCGAGCTATGGCGCGAAGTTGGCTGCGCGAAGGATTTGGATTGTGCTAGATCAGAAGGATCCCCTTCCCGGCGCGGTTGCGGGCATTGTATGTTTCAAAGGAGTTCAATCACTCGCTCGCGTGTCGTGATCGCTATTGCGGTGGCGTTGACGGTTCTCGTTTGTTCATTATGGATGGGTTCGGCGCACAGGTCGGGACGAGCTGAAGCACAACAGGATCTCGATCTTGATGCAGGAACCGCGCGGCCTACGTCACTTTTGTCGCCACAAGCAGCGAGTTCACCGTCGAACAGTGAGGGGCTCGCTCATCCTCTCGAGGACCTCACTCCAAGCGAAAAGGCTGCGCGGCGCGCGCAGCTACTGCGCGCATTGATGGCAGTCGAAGCTGAGAATGCTGCCGTCGCTTGGGAGGGAGACGTTCTGCAGTCGTTCAAGGGTCAGATTGTCGCGGTCCGGATGCCTGATGCGGACCAATACAGTCGAATGAATGCCGCCATGGAAGCAGCGCTGGCGGGAGTTGATCCGCGCTCAAAACAGTATGCGAGTCTGAGGGCTGAATACCAAAACTTGTTCAACAGTTTCGTGTCCTATCCGAAGAAGGTGCGAAGCGTCTATGTCATCACCGCGCGCGATGGCACGTTTCGTTCCCTTCAAGTTTCCCACGTGGACAGCGAGAGTGGTCTGGCTCCCAAGGAGAGCGGAGGCGCCCCAGGGAGCGGAAGGGTTCGAGGGTTTAGCGGTCCATGGTCCCCGGGATCTCCTGTGTACGAGCGTTATTCGCACATCTTCAGTTTGAAAGTTGCGGAGTGAAGCCGGCGAATCTTGCGCAAATCAGGATGCGGATAATGAGAAGGCTTGGGATGTCGGAAGGGGGTGAAATGGGGATAATTTTTCGGAAAAAGCGCGGTTAATTCTCCGATTTCTCGGCCGCTCAGATAACTTTTTTCCAGAGGTAAGCGCGGGTTTCTTCAAAAAAGTGAGGGGTATACCCCGTAGAAGGGTACGGCACCTTGGTAAGGTGTGCGGCGTCGTGAGTGAGCAACGTGAATGCGGTGCTCGGGCCGCCGGGTGGCGGATGCCGAGGATCGCATCACACGAGGCTCGTCAGGACCAAGCCGGAGATTGGGCCGGAAGTCCGTTTTTAAAAACCGGAAGCAGGAATCCTGGAGCGCAGCTCCTCCCTCACAGGGGAGCGATACGCGAGCGAGGGGTTCCGGCGGATGGCGGATGACTTCGGACGGAACGCCCAGTGGTCGAGTCCGGGCAGAGAACAACAACCTAGAAAGGACGAAATACCATGAATGACCGTAAAAAGAGTGAAACGGCGATGCTGGTGCGTGTGGACCAGCATATGACCGATAACCCGTTTGTGCCGCCGAATCCCAAAGCGACGCTGCATGCCGCAGCGGTGAAAACTGCCAAGGATGCGATGCTGGCGACGGGCGGAACGAAGGACGCAAGCCGCGGCGAGTTTCGCGCGGCGTCGGCGGATCGCCAAGCGGTGATCCAGGATCTGCGTCGTCAGATGCGCGAAATCGCGGAGACGGCAAAGGCGCTGGATCGCACGGGGGCCAATCCCGGACTGGCGCTCCAGTTTCGCATGCCAAAGATGATCATGCAGGAACTGCGTGACCGCGCCGAGGCCTTCAAAACGGCCCTGCCGGATTATGAGGCGGACTTCATCGCCTACGCGGCGGAAGCCACGTTCATCGCGGATCTGACGGCGGCCATCGCCGCCTTCGACGCGGTGACCGGACGCCGCTACACGGCGCTCGGCAAGCAAGTGGGCGCCACCGCGGGTCTGAAAGCGACAGCGCGTGCCGGCATCACTGCCGTCCGCGCATTGAACGCGATCATGATCAAGCGCTACCGGAATGACCCGGCGAAGCTCGCCGAGTGGAAAGCCGCGCAGCGCATCGCGAAGTGGCCGACGCAGACGGTTCCGGCAACGGAACCGCCGCCGAGCGGTGGCGAGAATCCGCCGCCCTCGGGCAGCTAGTTCCACGAAGCGCATGAGTGC
>CBHXZU010000682.1:0-3816 GCA_966125105.1 uncultured Prosthecobacter sp. | reverse complement strand
CGCGCCTTCATGCCGGGGAACCCGCCGCGGCGCACAGGACGGAGGCCAGCTATAAATGGAAAAGCGGTTTCAAAAGCGTAAAAGGGGACAGGCACAGATTTCGGGTGAACCCATCTCGATGCCACCGTTCCAAACATGCAATGATTCGCAGCGTTAGGAAAAAACGGAACTTTGTCCGCGGGTGCGCAGTAGCCTGACGTCGCGACGCTTCTCGAGAAGGTGATTGAGGAGCGAATCGCGCAAAGGACAGTTGAGGCTTTTGGACCGTCGGTTAGCGTTCTCGGTTGTGAAGCCGGTTTCCGTTGCACCGCCACAGCCGCTTGCCGAGTTCGTTGATCGATTCTGGCACGCTGCCGAAGCTCCGCTTCATCAGAAGGTGCGAATCATTCCGAGTGGAACGATGGAATTGGTGTTCAACCTCGAGGAGGACGAACTCGGGATCTTTGAGACCGAGCGACTCGAGAGCTATAAGAGTTTTTCAGGCGCATTTTTTTGCGGAACGTATGCGCGCCCCGTTTTTGTCGATACGCGTCCGCGCGTTGTGGGCGTGCATTTCAAACCCGGCGGCGCGTTCCGCTTCCTGGGAATTCCTGCAAGTGAACTCGCCGACTCTCATGTCGATGTGGAATCGCTTTGGGGAGAGTTTGCTCGGGATTTGCGTGAGCAACTCTGCACCGCTCCGACCCCAGCGAGTTGCTTTCGCATTTTGGCGGCAGCTCTTGTTTCGCGATTGGCGAATCCGTCGGGACAACACCTCGCGGTGCGAGCTGCGTTGAGCATTTTTGAGCAGGACGGCACGCGCGAAGCGAGAACCCGGGACGTTGCCGCCCATCTCGGCCTGAGCCAGAGGCATTTCATCAAGGTATTCTCGAAAGAGGTAGGCGTTACGCCGAAAGTGTTCAGTCGTGTGCGGCGTTTTCAGCGCGCCATTCACCTGACGCGAAATCGCACCGAGCTCGATTGGGCCGATCTTGCATCGGCATGCGGCTACTTCGACCAGTCGCACCTCATTCATGACTTTCGAACGTTCGCCGGCCTCAGTCCGACCGAATTCGTTCGTCAGCGCAGCGAACGCCTTCTGGCGAGCGCCCCGATTGTCGAATAGGTCAATCTTTTCCAATACGGAACTCGCGGGTTCCTAAAGAGTAGGCGGAAATCGATGAAACGAACTTTCGTAATCCTTCTCGCCGCCCTGGGTGCCGCCGCGGTGTTCGCGGGACTCGTGCACGGCGTATTGGTCGCCGCCCGCGTATCGGATTCGGCCGCAATCACAGTTCACGGCCTGACGCTGCGGCGAATCTGGGCCACATCGACTGCGCTGATTGCGCTGACTGGCGTGGTGATTGGTGGGCTTGCACTCGCCCGGCGCGCCGGGCGTTCCGGCAGCAATTCCGGTAGACTCGGATCCTTCGTGGCGCTTGGAGCGGGGATACTAGCCGTGGGCAACGGGGCATTGATATTGATGATGGCCACCGGCGGTCCAGGCAGCGGCAACGGCGTAGTCGGTGGCGCAGGCGCCTTGGTGTTGGGAATGGTCGCGATGGTTCTTGGCGGGCTGGCAGTGTCCCACTCGCGCCCTGCGGCCAGTGCCGGAAAGCTCGATTGAACGAGAGGTGGAATATGAACGAAACAAATCAGCAAGTCAGCGTCCGCTACATGATCGATGACGTGGACGCCGCCATCGCATTTTATAGCAATCACTTTGGCTTTCGCGTGGAGACAAATGCGTCGCCGGCGTTCGCTTCGGTCGCGCGGGGGAATTTGCGCCTCTTACTGAGCGGAGCGGAAAGTTCCGGCCGGCGACCTTTGGCCGACGGGACCAAGCCTGCCCCGGGAGGGTGGAACCGGATCCTACTGGAAGTGCCGGATCTCCAAGCGGAGGCGGAGCGGCTTCGGGCCGCAGGAGTCAAGTTTCGCCGCGAAGACTTCGTGAGCGGCCCAGGCGGTTCGCAGATATGGGTAATAGATCCGTCTGGAAACCTCGTCGAATTGTTCCAGCCGAAATAGGCGCGCAAAGTGCGCGCCCTGTGCGAGAAGTAATGGCAGAGCCGTTTCGGCTTTCCACGTTTGCCTCTGGCGGTGAGGTTTCCTGGTATCCTTAAGAAGATGGGTGGACGTTTGATTCAAGAAGGACATCCGCTTACAAAGTCCGGCGCGCGCGGAGACTGTCCGGCGCGTGGCCGATCCTCTTCACAAAACCATCGCATCGTTCACGTCTATATGTCTGAAAAACCGAAAGACAATTGGGATAAGGCAGCAATCCTCATGTCGGCGATGACGCCCATGGCGATATTTGTTGCCGGGCTATTTATATCGTCGGCTGCCGAGCAAGCGTCTGAGCAACGCGAGAGAGAGCGCGCCAGCGCCGATGCGCTCGGCGCTCAAAATCAACTTCGTGTCGACCAAATGGATTTGGCCGTTCGTCTTCTTGACCCGCTCGCAAGCGATGACCCAAGGAAGCGCAACATGGCTCGGGAAATCATGCTTTCACCAATAATCCCGGATGGGCCAAAAATCCTGGCCGCGATATCCGCGTCTCCTACGGTGGCTGCTGCAAATCCGCAATCGCCGCCCGCGGAAAACGCGAACGCGCTGGAGACAAAACGGAAGGAGTTGCTGCAGAGCTTTTATTCAGCAGACCGGGACGAGCGAGTCCGCGCCTACCGTGTGATAATGACCCAATGGCAGTCTGACCCAGCCTTGCTCTCCGCGCTGTTGGACGCTGCGAATAAGCGCTGGAGCGACGCAGACAGCATCTTGCGAACGACCAGTCTGGCGCTCCGATTTGCACCAGATGTCTTGCTCGCGCACGCCAAGCAATTGGAAGATTTCATCGCGAAGATTCCAAAGAGCGGTGATTGGAAGTTAACTCAAGAATACGCGGAGAAACTCAAGGTGCGCCTGAAGGAGGCGCAACCACGCGCCTGAAGCTCTTCCGATCAAATCTGCGCTGATCGAGTCCTTTGGGCTCGATTGTAGTTCGATTTCAGGAAATTGAGTCATCCCAGCCATGAGCACATTTTCGTTTCAGCCACGCTGGAAGGAGGAACTCGTATGCACCGGTCCCGGCGGCTCATTTGTGCTGGAACTGCCGATGGGCAAACTCTCCGCCTATCTACCCACTGAAGAAGCTTGGAAGCGGAAGGCTCCTGATTGGGCGCGCGATCTTTGGCCGGAACTCAGGACCGAACTCGAAGCGTGGTGCCGGGCGAACCACGCCAAGTTCTACATCGACGAATCGGCTTCAGTTTACTGATGCCTATCCGTTTGAAGTTCCGAGCTGACGGGACGCGACGTTCCTTCGGAGGTTTGTCATTAGCCACTCCCGCACTGGTTTTGAGCAATGGCTCCCACAGGAGTATTGTTCTTTTACAAGTGATCGGACGAAGCTCTACTCGCGCCCGCTCGGGCGTCATGAACTCTGCCGCCATCGTCCAAATCGGTTTCGTCCTGCTGCCGCTCGCAGTCGCGGCCGCCATCTCGTTTGCCGCGAGATCAAAGGCCCTTGCTGTCACAATCCTGACTTGGATGTTGTTGGCCGCGGCACTTGCTCAGTTTGGAGTCCTCGAGCGGTTCAATGGGTCGCCGCCGCCGATTGCAGTTTTCCTTGCGTGCGGATTCATCGGCACGGTCGCAATCAGCCGGTCTCGCTGGGTGAAACGATTGGTTGATCTGCCGCTGGGGTGTTTGATCGGTTTCCACGCCTTCCGGATGCTGGTCGAGCTATTGCTTCACGAGTCGTCCGGCATCGGTTTGTGCCCGCCGCAAATGACGTGGAGCGGATACAACTTCGATATAATCACTGGCCTGACGGCG
>CBHXZU010000681.1:0-3818 GCA_966125105.1 uncultured Prosthecobacter sp. | reverse complement strand
GCGTGAAAGAAAACGACCTCCGATCGACGATCGATGGTCTCAGCGTGAAAGAAAATGACCTCCGATCGACGATCGATGCTCCCAGCGTGAAAGAAAATGACCTCTGATCGACGATGGAATGCCGGGCAATGAGAAGTTACTCAAGTGTCCTGTGATGAGGAGGATCGGGCAATCACCCACAGTCCGAGCGGGAATTGTCCGGGCGGCTTGAGGCTTCGATTTTCGATCCCGAAGGGATCCAAGCTTGTAGCCGGTGCGTCACGCGAGGCACGAGCGCGACCACCGGATCGCATATAAGCGGAAGCTTCCCGGAGGGAAGCCAGCACGGCCTCAAGCAGGGTGCACTTCCGCAACGGAACGCCGCTGGGTCTCCTGCCGGGGACCAATCCACGATCACCCTAAGCGGTGGTCATCCTCGTCCCTCGGATGACACCGGCTACATGGTGTGATGCCTTCGGCATCGAACCGCGGGAGATCGAAAAGGTGCAATGAGTAGCGCAACTTGTGGGTAATTTGTAAGGACCCACAGTCCATGGGACCGAAGGGGGCTAGAGAATGCCAACTTGGCGCAGATCGTCCAACAGGGCTTCGTGCCGGTCCGGGTGATACTGATGCGCTTGGAAACCCATCGCCCGCGCCGTGGCGACGTTTGCTTCCAAGTCGTCGATGAAGAACGTCGTATCCGGCACGAGGCCATGCTCCGCACACGCGATTTCAAAGATGCGGCGCCCAGGTTTTGATGTGCGCGCCACGTGGCTGTAGGTGCCGCCTTTGAATTGGGAGAAGACGTCAAAATCCCGGAACAGCCCCTCCACATGCATGCAGTTCGTGTTGCTCAGCAGGTAAAGCGGGAACCGTTCGTGTAGTTGCCTTACCAGTTCCACCATCGGAGTGTTCTCCGTGAAGATCCCCTGCCAGGCCGCCAAGAAGTCCGCCTCAGTTCCGCGGAATTGGAGGTAGTTGAACACGTCGCGCAGGAAGTCCGCCCGGCTGACCTGCCCGTCCTCGTAGCGCAACTTCACTTCCTCAAACTGGCTCAGCAATTCCTTCGTATGCTCGACGTCGCTGAACGGGGCGATGGCCTTGTAGGCTTTCGAGAAGTCGAAGCGAACGAGGACGTTTCCGATGTCGAAGAGAAAGGCGCGGATCACCTCTTACGCATGCACTGGCACACGCTCGAAGTTGAGGACAAAACGCGCGGCTTCACGCGCTGCCTCTGGTCTTGAAAGGGTGAGCATGCATTCGTGCCATTTTTTCCACAGGGCACAGTCATCGCGCATGAGTAAGTGGACCTGCTCCAGCACCGCATCCGGCGTGGGCGTCACCGCTCCGCAGCCGTGCGCCTCGATGAGCCGGGCGTTGCCCAGTTCCTGGCCGGGCACGATCTTGGTGATCAGCAGCGGCGTTCCCGCGGCGATGGCCTCCTGTGTGGTCGCGCCGCCGGCTTTGCTGATCAGCACGTGATGACTCATCACGAGGTCCGGCATGCGGGTGGTCCAGCCGTGCACTTCGAGCGGCCGATTCATCTCGCGGGCGATGCCCTCCAATTGGGAAACGAAATGCGCATCGCGAATCCCGATCACGGTGAGCTTCAGCCCCTCCACCGCGAGAAGGCGCCGAACCGTTTCGGCAGCGTGACGGCGGTTGCCGTTCACCATGTAGAGCACGCGCAACGGTTCACTTCGTCCGGGGGTCACGCGAACAGGGCGGCGGTCTGCAAACACGGCGGGCACGGGAAAACCCGTGACGTGCACTTTTGCCGCGGGCACCCCGGTGTGGCGAAGGACGCGCGCGGTGTCTTCATTTGGCACGAGCCAGGTATCGGACCCGGCTTTATACCAGATCGAGTTGATCGTGAGGCTGTCGGTCACGAGCGTGTGCCGCTTGAAAGGCGCCGCTCCCCGAGGAAACAGGCGATCGAGCAGATAATTGTAGCCGGGGTAAACCGACACGACGGAGGTCGGCTTCCAGTCTCGCAGCGTTCGCCCCAGCAACTCCTGCATGCGGCGAAGGAGGGGAGCGATGACGCTGCGCATCAACGGGAGGCGATCCAGCGCGTGATACGTAAGCGCCCAAAGCCACGGCGTGCTCTCGATGCATTGCAGGTAGAGATTTCGGGAGAACTCCTGCTTGGTGCCATACGCCTCCATGAACAAATCGCGCACCTGCGCCTCGTGGCCATTTTCGACCAAAGCAGCGGCCAGGGCTTTGGCAGCCGTATTGTGGCCTTCCCCATAGCCGGCGGACAGGATGAGGATGCGATTCATTAGCGCTAGCTTTCGGATTAGCGGGCAAGAAGTGTGGCGACAACCGCTAAAGACGTGAAGCTTGGGTGGCGTTTAGGCGGAGTTAACGGGTTTTTAGGAAACTATCCCGTGCATTTCTTACGGCCTGAGTACGTTTGTTCCGGTCACCCACCCGCATGAACAAACGTCACGCGTTTACCCTCATAGAACTTCTGGTTGTCATCGCCATCATCGCCGTGCTCGGCATTCTCCTGGCGTCCGCAGTTGCACCCAATATGGAGCGCGCTCGCGCCATAGAGGATGCAACCAATCTAAAAGGGCTGGGGCAGGCGATGCAGAGGATGCTCAACGATACGAAGGGAGCCATGTTCAGGAAAGATGCGGCAGAACCGTGGCCCGGACTGTTTAACAAGAATTACGTGAACGATTGGAGGGCATTCCGTTCGCCTTTTGATCGGCCCACGGCTGCTCGTCCAAAAGTTGAAGTCGAGCCGGTTCCGGTCAGTTACGGAGTGAATGTAAACCTCTTTGATACAAACGAAGGAAAATGGAGGGCGCCGACTTCCAGGCTGATCCTGATGGCGCCGGCGGTGAACACCAGTGTGCCCGGCAAAAGGGTCGAGTTTCAGACGAATGCCCTTTCCACCTACAACGTCGTCGTCCAACCGGTCGGTTCGAGCACCGGGCTTGGGACCCACTCAGATCGTGCCCTGATCAACGTGCTGTTTGCCGATTCACACGTGGAGGCAAAGGAGTGGAAAACCTACAGCGAAGCGACGTCGACCCAGGGACAGCAACAGTGGATCCCGTGAAATGCGTCCCGTTACGCGACTGTGGAATAACGGGATTTTGCGAAAAGAACTCGTGCTTTTTCCGACTCCGTTCTTAGCTTCGCTCACTCACCTGCCCATGAAAAAGAAACAAGCGTTCACCCTCATTGAACTCCTCGTCGTGATCGCCATCATCGCGGTTCTCGTCGCCCTGCTGGCTCCTTCTCTCTCGAAGTTTATGGAGCGCGGACGCGCCACCGACGATGCGAACAACCTGAAGAACCTCGGCCAGGCGATGCAGCAATACATCAACGACTCGAAGGGCTCGATGTTTTCCAAGGAAGCCCAGGAGCCATGGCCGGTCGTGATGCACACGAACTACCTGAAGGATTGGAAGGTGTTCCGTTCGCCCTTCGACAAGCCCTCGACCGCGCGCCCGAAGCGGGATGAGGCGCCGGTGCCGATCAGCTACGGCATCAATGAAAACATTTTCGACACCTTCGAAGGCAAGTGGAAGGCGCCCACGTCGACCTTGATCCTGATGGCGCCGGCCGTGGAGACGAGTGCTCCGGGCAAGGAAGTTGTCTTTCAGGCGGGCGCGATTTCGACGAATAACGTCATGATTCGATCGAACGGAGCGAGCGAGGGCTTCGGAACGCACGGACAGCGCGAGCTGATCAACGTTCTTTTCGCCGACGCCCACGTGGACGCGATGGAGTGGAAGAAGTTCAGCGAATCCAGCACGGAGAAGGGCCAGGAACAGTGGTTCCCTCTTTACGAGCGGCCGTAAGTTTTTCCGGAG
>CBHXZU010000680.1:0-3821 GCA_966125105.1 uncultured Prosthecobacter sp. | reverse complement strand
AGGCGCGGAATGGCTTGAGGAGAAAATTGAGCGGCCGACAACAGCGCCAAGCCGTAACAGATCATCCACACCATCGGCAGCATGATAAAGGCCGTTCCGGATCCGAAGAGAAGTGTGAAAACCGCAGCCGTCAGGAACGCAGGTGCAAGCGCGCGCGCGGCCTTTCCCATTGCGGGAGAGAAGAAGGCCTCTCCCCGCCGTTTCGCCTCGCGGGCTAAAAACCAAACGTTGACGATGCCTGTCATCAGCAACACGGCGCCCCATGCCGCGAGGAAGATCATCGCCCCCGACCTGCTTTCGAAATCACGAACTGGCGAACTCGCGGAGAAGTGCAACGCGGTGCCTACTCCAACCGAGATTAGTCCTCCGATCAAAGCCGTCGGAGCAGAGATGGCGCGGTAAATCGTCGCGCGCTCCATGAGGGAGCGGATAATGCGCAGGTGCTCCTCTGCTTCACTTGGCTTCATAGCGAGAGACTTTGCGGCGCAAAGACTCGCTTTGCAAGGCAAAGTTCCGCGGCAATTACCAGCACTCAGAAAAACGGCTGGCCGACATTTCTCCCAAAATGACGCTCCGACCTACTCTGCCACGAGAGAGGTCCCTACTTCCGAAGGCGGAAGAACTCCCGCTGACCCGCGGGCGCTACGCGAGCGGGGCTGCTGCCGGCGGGCGCAAGTTCCCACTCGATGAGATCCGTCGAGCGCTCCAGGACGGCTGCTGGATCAAACCACCACAAAATTGGGAGACCGTTCGACTTGGTATAGAAGAGCTCCAGCGGGACTTGCGGCGCGACACTCAATTCCGCGTCGAGGTAAATGTCACTCGAGGTGAGCGAAGTCTGGTGCACCTCAATCGCCAGGATGTTCTCGCCAGTCACGAGCTTCGAAGCCGGGATGCTGTATGCGAAATAGGTGGAGACATCGGTCGCATTCGGGACGCCGGTCATCGCGTAGCTGTATGGGCCGTTGAATGCCGCATCGGCGGATACCCCGACGGGCGTGCTGTCTCCATTCAACCATGCGACCGCGGCATCATCGCGCCGGAGCAGAAGCGTCACTGCGCCGATCTTTGATGGGTCGGTCACGCTGAACTTCCTGCGGAAGTAAAAAGCCTTTGTGCGATCCGAAGACGATCCACCATTCACCGTTGTATTCAACGTCGCCGAACCGCCGAATCCCGCGGGCAAAGTGGCATTCAACCATTCCGCGCCGGTATCGTCGAAGTTGAGGGTCTTCCAATCCGCCGGCGGCTCCGAGCGCGTCTCGCGGTAACGCCAGCCACTCGTCCCGCGCTTGATCGGCAAGGGATCGATCGGCGGCTTGATGTAGTAATTCTCTCCCGTGATCTCGGCATTCACCGGGTTTGAAAGGGCCACATGCATCAACTTGTAGACCACAGGTGACGCCACCATCGCTGAGATCACCTTCGCGGTTTCGCCGGGCAAAAACGTAAGCGTGCCCGCCCCGATGATCGATTCGTTGTCACTGAGCGGATCCAGCTTCCCCACGATGCGCCAATCCACGCTGACCGTCTTCGAACTGAAAGTGCTCAGGCGAATCGTGAAGGTGCCGGGGTAGTCCGCCGGGTCGCTCTGCGCCAGCTGATACGTGCTCACGCCCACTCCGACCGCGGATCCGGGAACGGGCATGAAAGGCTCCAGCAATGCGCCGTGCACCGCCGGGTCCCACGCCGTGTTTAGCGGATGATGCGCAGGGTCCGGCTGCGACACGTAGTTGTCGTGCACATTGAAATAGGCGCGGCCAAACGAGTTTGTCGCCAGAGTCTGGTAAATCCACGCGTTCGCCTGCGTAGGATGCCATTGCCCGCTGAACAGGTCGCGATACTTGCTGTGCAGCAGAATCGAGTTCTTCACCTCGCCCGTTCCGTTGTATTCGTAGCCGCTGCCGTAATTGTCCCCCCACCTTGCGCCCACCATGTTTCCCACGAAGAGGCAGCCATCGATCAGCGCATTCGGGCCGTCGGCCGTGGCGTTCGAGCTGTAGCCGACCTCCACGCCCTGTCCGCAGTTGAAGAACACGCAACCCGAAAAAGTCACGTTACGCGTGCCGGAAAGGGAGTTTCCCTCGTGGAAGGTGCCTTCATACCAGTTGTTCTGCGAAAGCAAGGGCGTCACATCCGCGGCTGCGGTGAACGGATTGTCGCCCCCATTGCCGCCGGAATCGACGCCGTCGTCCTTCGTGATGCCGATGACGGTGTTCGTGATCGAGAGGTCTCCGTTTGTCAGGTAAATGGCATCGTCATCGGCGTCCTGGAACACCTCAGTCTCACCCGGAAACTCGAGCAGCGCGCTACGATCGATCGTCACCTTGCTGCCATTGAGTTCGCCGCAAGTCACGGCGCGCTGCATCAGCGTTCGCTGCAGATCGATCCACGTGTTCGTCTTCGAGTTCATCTGCTGCCCCGCGAGGTCGAAGGAGAAGCAATCGTTCAGATGGATCTGCGCGCCAACCGCCGTGCCGCTGCCGCTCCCTGAGATGAGAAACAATGCCTGCTGAACGCGGTGCGTCGAGTAGCCGCTGTGAGTGCTGAACCAAGTCTCATCTTCGCCTGATCCCGTGAAGATCGTGTGCGTTGCGTTCACCATCGATGTCGCCACGGGCAACTCGATGCCGCCCCATTTTCCGGTCGCGGAGTCCGGCGCGAAGACTACGGGGTTCCCGTCTGCGCCATCGATCTGCAGCCTTCCATTCACCACGATCTCTGCTGCCGAGCCATTCGTGCTGGTGCCGGTATTAATCAGCACGATCGATCCGGCGCCGACGGTTAGCTTCGCCCCAGCAGCGATTGTGAGGGTACTTGTGATCTGAATGCGCGAGTTCGCCGGCCAGGTCGTATCGCTGGAGATCGTCCCGCTCACCGCCGTGTAGGCGACGCCCGACTCGATCGAAACCTGTCGATTTGCCGACAGGCCATTCACCTTCGCGCCGAGTTCCATCACGCCGGCATTTGTCTGCGCCGTTCCCAAGACCGATCCCCATCCGCGCCGAAGCTGCAGTGGCGTATGCGGAAGGCCGGAAAGATAGACCGTTCCATTCAAGCGCAGACCTTCGCCGGCTCCGTTGCGCAATACTGCAGCGACAGGCAGCGGCAATCCGGTCGGCCACGCCTGGGGCGCGACCACTTTCAGCACGCCGCCGGCAAAGGCGGAGGGCGCGTCGTTCACCGATTTCAAGGGTGTGTGCGAGGGAATGCCGTCCTCGCTCCCGCCACGAGCCGTGTTTCGAACGATGAACCTCACCAGTTGGGAACTGAGAACTGCCCCCCCGGCGTCGCGACTCTCGGCGCGCACTTCGTGGTAGCTCACCGCGGTCACCGTAACGTTTGCCCCGACCGCGACTGGCGCGCCATCCAGCGTCGCCGTCGTGCTGGCCGCCGCCGCGTCCGGATTTACGAAGAAGGTCGCCGTGTTGTCGTACTTCGTCTTGTCGACGATCCCAGTGATGTTTACCGCGCCGAGGGAGAGCGCGGCCAAGAGGAACTGAAAAATGCACGGAGCAAAGAGGCGAATCACGGACGTAAAGACCACCTACGTTCGCAATAAATAGACCGGGCCGCAAATGAAGTCTGCCGCCGTCACCGAAGGCGAATCCGGTATGATGGAGCAATTTCTTGCATCAAAGAGCGGCTTGTTTAGGGTTAGACAGCCATGTCCGACCGTTTTCAGCAGCACCTCGATCAACAACTCGCCGGGATCCGCGCCGCCGGCACCTGGAAAAGCGAGCGCCTGATCGGCACGCCGCAGGGCACGTGGGTCGAACTCGCGGACGGCCGCCGGGTGCTCAATCTTTGCGCGAACAATT
>CBHXZU010000679.1:0-3823 GCA_966125105.1 uncultured Prosthecobacter sp. | reverse complement strand
ACTTTTTAACCGTTACGGAACCGCGTTTACCGGAAATAACTTTTGGCAATTGCTCCAGCAAAAGAAGTTTCCGGTTAAGGAGTCGCGCGTGAATGGCTCGGTGTCCTTTAGTCGCTAAAGCTCCCTCAGATGACCCACTTTTTTGCCGGCTCGGAAACCGCGCTATCCCGAAATGAGTTTGGCAACGGCTCTTGGGAACCCCGCGCTACAATGTTTTGCGCTTTGCGCAATGCTTTGGATGACGACGCATGGCTGCTCAGGGACGCATAGACTTATTTTTAGACGCGGCGTGTGACTCAGGCAAAAACCGGACTGGCGCTTACGGGTGCAATCGCCAAAGTGCGGGCGTCGATGGACAAGACTGAGTTTCGCTGCGATCCGCTGACGCAGGAATGGACTATTTTCAATGAGAGCCGCGCGGTGCCTCCCGAGGTGGGGCCGGTGCGGGAGGAGACGTATGCGCCGAGCCCGTTTCGCGCTGGCCTCGAGCGATATGCACCGCACACTTTGCACCACGAGAGCGGTCCGTATGGCTGGCAGGTGCGCGTGGTGCCGAACAGGCTGCCGATTCTTCGCGTCGAAGGCGATCACCAGCAAAACGGGGAGAGTTTTTACCGTCATCTCGATGGCATCGGGGCGCATGAGATCGTCGTGGAGGATCCGGGAGAGCGCTACTTCGAGGATCTGTCGACGGAGGACATTGCGAAGGTTTTGCACTCGTGGAGCGCGCGGATCGAGGATCTGACGCGCGATGGGCGCATGCGGGCTTTCACCGTGGTGAAGGAGGTCGGGCGCGCGGCGGGCCAGGTGGTGTCGCACAGTCTGAGCCAAGTGTTTGCGCTGGCGATTATTCCGCCGGTGTTGCGGCATAAACTCGATCGCAGCCGGGCTTATTTCGATGCGCGGGGCGCGTCGATTTTTGGCGAACTGATCCAGGAAGAGCAGCGTCGGGCGGTTCGGATGGTGTGCGAGAATGCGTCGTATGTGGTGTTTTGCCCGTACGCCTCGCGCGTGCCGTTTGAACTCGCGGTCTGGCCGAAGCGGCAGTGCGCGGATTTTCATCACTCCAATCACGAGGAGTTTGTTCGCCTGGCAGAGGTGTTGCGTGAAGCGCTGAGGCGCTTGAACCGGGCGCTCAATTTTCCGGCGTATCAGCTCACGCTTACGACGGCTCCGTCGCGGCACCAGCCACTGCACGAGTGGCCGAATCTCGGGGAGGAGTTTCGCTGGCACATCGCGATTACTCCGCGGCTGCGCCCGACGAGTGGCTTCGAGACATCCACGGGTTGCCACGTAAACGGAGTGTTTCCGGAAGTTGCAGCGGACTTCCTTCGGCGTCAGGAATTGGACGCAAACGAATGAGCGGACGTCACGTATTCTATGAAGGCCGGGTGCAGGGCGTGGGTTTCCGCGCCACGGTAAAACACATCGCGCGGGGCTATGAGGTCGTGGGGTGGGTGAAGAATCTTCCGGACGGGCGCGTGGAGCTCCAGGCGAGCGGAGACACGGAGGAAGTGGAGGCGTTTCTCGAGGCGATCGCGGAGAGCGAACTGAAGTCGCACATCAAGAAGGTGGACACGAGCGTGATCCCGCCACTGACGGATGCGCGAGGGTTTGAGATTACGCGGTAACTGACCGGCGCGGTGCCGCTCTAAATTCCGCGTTTCGTGTGAATGGTCCAATTGGACCGCTCTGGCGAGCCGTGCTACGGCGCGAGCGTGCTTGCGGACGCGCTGTAGAGACGCGCGCCAGCAGGAACGTGGTCCAGTTTAATGGCGGCGTTCCTTCGCCGACGTCCCAGGCATTCGCTGAGTTCTTACACGTCGCAGAGATTTACTGCGGCTTTGAGCGAGTTGAGGGGTTCGGGCTTGGCGGGGATGAACTCCTGGGCGACGTGGCCTTTGAAGCCGGTGTCGGCGATGGCGCGCATGATGGCGGGGTATTGGAGCTCCTGCGTTTCGTCGATCTCGTGGCGGCCGGGGACGCCTCCGGTGTGGTAGTGCGCGAAGTATTGGTTCTGCTTCTTGATCGTGGCGATGACGTCCCCCTCCATGATTTGCATGTGGTAGATGTCGTAGAGGAGCTTGAAGCTTTCGCTGCCGATTGCCTTGCAGAGTTCCACTCCCCAGGCGGATTTGTCGCACATGTAGTCGGGGTGGTTTACGCGGCTGTTGAGCAGCTCCATCACGATGCGCACGCCTTTCTTTTCGGCGTGGGGAAGGATTTTTTTGAGGCCCTCGGCGCAGTTTTTCAGGCCGACGGCGTCATCCATTCCGCCGCGGTTTCCGGAGAAGCAGATGAGGTTTTTCATTCCGGCTTCGGCGACGGCGTCGATCTGGGCGGTGTAGGCGGCGACGAGCGCTTCGTGGTGCTCGGGGCGATTCCACGCGCGTTCGATGCCGCCGATGGGCTTGCCTTCAGGGCCGGGCGCGGTGGGGTTGCTAACCATGGCGCAGGTGAGGCCGTGTTTTTTCAGGGTGGCGAAGTCGGCGGGCTGAAGGAGCTCGATGGACTGCAATCCCATTTCTTTTCCGGCGATGCAGAGGTCCTCCAAGGCGATCTTGGGGTAGCACCATTTGCAGACGGAATGATTGATGCGGCCCTTGAGGGCGGCTTCGGCTTTGACCAAGCGAGGCCCCAGCGCGGCCGCGGCGGCGACGATACCGGCGGATTTAAGGAAGGTTCGGCGGGAATTGTTCATGGGAATACGCTGGGCGAAGTGGGTGAAGCGGTCCAGTCCAGAGCGATTCGGGCGTCCGAATATGGCGGTTCGCAAGGCGCGCCTGTTCGCCAAGTCCAGTGTGCGCGTTGATAAGGCGATCCGTTTGTCCTCCAGGCGGATCTGCCCGTCGCTCAGGGTAAAATGTCGATCATCGAGAGAGATCTGCACGTCATCGAGAGTGATTTGCGCGTCGTCCAGGGTGATTTGCACGTGGTCCAGGGTGATTTGCGCGTCGTCCAGGGTGATTTGCATGTCGTCGAGGGAGGTTTGCATGTCGTCGAGGGAGACTTGCATGCTGTCGAGGGAGACTTGCATGCTGTCGAGGGAGACTTGCATGCCGCCGAGGGAGATTTGCCGGCGGCCGAGGGCGATTTGTCGGCGGCTGAGGAGATTTGTCGGCGGCTGAGGAGATTTGTCGGCGGCTGAGGAGATTTGCCGAACGAGCGCCGGATGAATCCCGAACTCGGTCGGGCAAGTGCTTTGCAACCGCAAACTTTTGGAAGTTTAGCGCGCCGCTCACCCAGATGCGGTGTTGAGACGCTATGTCCTAAGCAATCCGCCAGGGTCGGCTTTCCAGACTTGGGTGTTGCCGGATTCTAAAGAGATGTTCCATTCGAGACCCATGCGCGCTGCTCGTGTCGGATTCTTCCTGACGATCGTCGCATTTCTTCCACTCCGCGCCGTCGAGTTGTCGGAGGCGGAGCGGGGGTTGCGCACCGGAAAATATCCCGAAGTCATCTCGGCGGTTGCGGAGAAACTGAAGCAACCGGATGCGACGGAGGACTGGGCGGTGCTCGGCCTGCGGGCGCTGCTCGCGATTGGCAAATACGCAGAGGCGCAATCGGCGTGGGACGCGTCGCTCACGCAGTTTCCGAACAGTCTTCGGCTGCGCCTGGTCGGCATCGACGTGGCGCGGATGAACAACCATCCGGAGCGGGTGGAGAAGCTGCATGCGGAAATGGATGAACTCGCGGGGTCGCGTCCGTGGTCCTACCGCGCGCCGGCGGATCGCGTGGCGATTGCGCGCGCGGCAATGCTTTTGGAAATCGATCCGCGGCGGGTGCTGGAGAACGTGATCGATCCGCTGAAGAAGGAGCAGCC
>CBHXZU010000678.1:0-3824 GCA_966125105.1 uncultured Prosthecobacter sp. | reverse complement strand
AACTCGGCGGCGGAGCGCGGCAGATCGAAATGACGGCCCTCGATGAAGCGGCTGCCGAGCGGGCCGCGGCCATGCTGCCGGCGATTACAGGCGTCGACTCGCTTCGGCGGGAAAACTTGAGCTTCCGCTTCGAACTCGCAGGCGACGAGCGCGACCAGGCGATGCTTCTGACTCGCTTGGTGACGGACGGCGTTGCGGTGCGGCGCTATGAGGAGAAGCACGCGACGTTTGAAGAGATCCTCATCCAGGTATCTCAGGAGGCCATGAAATGAGCGCTACGCCTCCGGGGTTCGAATCCCACCCTCTGCACGCTCCGCCCTCGGCGCTAAACGTTTTGGGCAACCCGATCCTGCGTCGTTACCGGCGGTCGCAAATGCGTCCAGTGCGGCTGGGCGTGACCATCGTGCTGACACTCGTACTCGTCGGCTTCATCGCTTCGATGGCCTTTTTGCCTCTGCGCTATCGCGGGCAACTCAGCACGGCGGACGCGGCTCGCGTCATTTTCCTCCCGGTCCTCGTCTACCAGGCGATCGTGTTGATGATCCTGGGCACCACCGCGGTCGGCGCGGGCATCCTCCGCGAATCCGAGGAAGGCATGCTCGAGTATCAGCGCCTCACGCCGCTGTCGCCGCTCTCGAAGGTGTTTGGCTACCTCTTTGGACTGCCGATTCGGCAATACGTGGCATTCGCCATCACCACGCTCTTCACCGGGTTTGCAATCGTGGTCGGGCGAATCCCCTTCGATGCGTGGGGCCCGGTTTACCTCGTCCTGTTCACGTCCACGATCCTCTACCATCTCCTGGCGCTGATGACGGGACAGATCATCAAGTCTCGGTGGCGCGCCGGGCTGATCTCGCTCGGGTTGGTCCTTGTGCTCAATCTCGTCCTGCCGCGCCTGGCGGACTTCGGGTTCGCGATGTTCTCCCATCTGACGATTTGGCCGGTGGTGGGTGATCATTTGAACGACCTGATTCCGGGCGCGCGCGGTCCATTCTCCTCAACCGCGACGAAGTTCGGGAATTCCGAGGTGTCATTCTGGAACTTCCAGCTGTCGCATTTCAGCTTCGCGCTTATCGCGCAGGGCACATTGATCGTGACCTTCATTGTGATGCTCGTGCGCCGCTGGCGTGATGAGCAAGCTCACCTCCTTGGGAAAGGCTACGCGGTCGGGTTCCTCGTGTGGCTGCAGGTCATCCTGCTTGGAAACGTGCTCCCGATGATTGAGCGTGGCCGCGTTCTCACGGGCATGGTGTCGACAGGCGGCAACATGGCGCGGGCGTTGAAAAACTTGCCGAGCTACTTCGAAGCGCGAGTCCTTACCTTAATCTACGGCGTGATCAGTTTCCTCCTCCTGTTGCCGGTGATCTCCTGCATCACGCCCCGCGACTCCACGCAGATGATCGCATTTCGCCGGCGCAAGAAGTTCGGCCAGCGGTGGATTCCATGGTTTGACGATGGCGCCACGGCCGCACCGTTCGTCTGGCTGGCCGCGGCTTGCTCCGGCGCAGCGTGGTCGGTCTTCGTGGAGAAGCTCTTCACTTCACCCGCCTTCGAAGGGAGAGGGTTTCCGATCGAGGGATGGGCCGTGTTCATTGGGGTCGTCTTCGTCACCGCCGCCATTTTCCACTTCCTGCTCGAAGCATACAGTCGGCGCGTCGCCTGGATGACTCTGTTCCTCGCTGGCTTCGTTCCATTGTTCACGAGCCTTGTGCTCATCTCGATCAGCGGGGGCTGGGCAGAGACTGCTCGTTACCTTGTGGGCTTTTCACCGTTGAGCGCGCCATGGCAGCCGCTGCAATGGCTCGAGCATTCCGAGATGACCAAACTTCCCGGCGGAGGAGAAGAATCCTGGCTTGGCCCCTTCGTTGTCTTCTCCGCGTTGCATGTTGGCGTATTCGTCCTGCTCTTTGCGGCCTGGCGGCGCAAACGGGGGTTGAGAGAGAAACGCGCCTGAGAATCGCGTCGGCGCCGGTCCGGAAGTGCTTGGTTGACCGGTAGCGGTTCCGGGCTTCGTTTTCACCATGAGCACTTTATTCTTTGAGCTCCGGCGGTTCGTGTTGTTCAGCTTTATTGCGGCGATGACCTGCTCAGTCGACTCCAGCGCGGCGGACAATTCTCCGGGTGCGAAGAATGGCCGTGGTGGCGATTTGGCTGACCTGTGCAACGAAACGGGAGACGTGAAGTATTCGGCCAAATGGGCGGAGGGGAAAGTGACGCTCAATGCTTCGGGGAAGCACAACACCGGTGGCTACCAAGTGTCGTTAAAGCAGGGCGCGGCGGAGATCTTTCCTCCGCAGTTTACTTTGGTCCACAAGCGGCCGGAGGGGATTGTGACGCAGGCGATCACGCCTTTTACGGTGACGGCCACGGTTGCGGCGGCGGAGAAACCGAAGGCGGTGACGGTGACTGACGCGCGGGGGCGGCACAGCGTAGCGGTGGAGTAGCGGGACTGATTTGGTGCTGTGTATGCGGGATTGCTGTGGGCTCGGCTTCGCCGCGGGGCGGCGGGGCCGCCGCCACGCCGGGTCGCACGCGGGTTTGCCGAATCAGTCGTGGCTCACGCGATTGAGGGGAGGTGGTTAGCCGGTGAAACCAAACCAGCAAAATTATGCGCGCTGATCGCGGGCAATCTGCGATAAGATCAAGAATGCTTACACGTTCTGCATGAAACGCGTATTGCTCGTCGATGCAGTGGAAGCGCCCGCAGCAGTGGCCGCGCATCCGCTTGGCTCGGTCGAGCAATGGTTTGGCAGGCACCTGGCGAAAGACCGCGACACGGAGGTTCAGACAGTGGAGGCGAGTTCGCCGGATTTGGCGGAAGCGGCAGTCGCGGCGGACGGGATCATCATCAGCGGTTCCTCGCGGGATGCGTGGAACGATGACCCAGACATTCTTCGCCTTCTCGATCTCACGCGCGACTGGCGGCGACGTGGGGAGAAATCCGGCGGGATGGGAAGTGGGCGCGATCCCGGTGGAGCTGACCGCCGAGGGACGACAGAGCCCTTTGTTTGCAGGCTTCGACCCGGAGTTCGCGGCGATCCAAAGCCATCGTGATGCCGTGTTCACGCTGCCTGCGGTCGCGAAGATCCTCGCCACCAATGCTCGCGCCCCGATCCAGGCGTTCAGCGCGGATGACCGGATCTTTGGCGTGCAGTTTCACCCGGAAATGGACGGTGAGATCCTCCGGCATCGTTGGTCCGAGCGTCGGGAAAAACTGCGCGGGCAGGTGGGCTTCGATCTCGATCGAGCGCTCGATACGGCGGAGGCCGACGCCTCGCGCGTGCTGCAGAACTTTGTCGCAATGCTTCGATGATCTCTTCCTTCGCCTTTCCTACTCCGATTCTGCATGGACCTGGCGCGATGCGCGAAATGCCCGCGCGACTGAACGCCATGGGCGCGCGTCGGCCGCTCATCGTCACCGACCCGGGTTTGATCTCCACGCCGGCGTTTGCGGCATTGCGCGCCTTGCTACCGGAGGCGGACGTATTCTCCGGCGTTCATCCGAACCCGGTGGAAGCAGACGTCGAAGCAGCGGCCGCGGTTTATCGCGAGCAAGGCTGCGACAGTGTGATCGGGTTTGGCGGGGGCAGCGCGCTCGACGTGGCGAAGATCGTTCGCGCAGCGGTTTCCCCCGCTGTGAAACGTTGGAGCGAACTGAACTGGAAAGATCAGCCCGGTCCCCTGCCCCCCTTCGTCGCCATCCCGACGACCGCGGGCACCGGGAGCGAAGTCGGCCGAAGTTCGGTGATCACCTTTGGCACGACCAAGCGGGTGATATTCCACCCTGAATTGCTCGCGCGCCTCGTTGTGCTCGATCCCGAGAT
>CBHXZU010000677.1:0-3825 GCA_966125105.1 uncultured Prosthecobacter sp. | reverse complement strand
CCAGAGGATTGCCGGGGCTTCGGGCACGACATTTTGCGCGCCTGCCGACGTGAGCAATTCCCCCGGGGCGATCACAAACTGCATGCGGGTATCCACGATGGCCGGTGTGATTTCACGCGCCATCACCTCGAGCGCCGTGCGCGCGCTTTGAAATGTCTCCGCGCGCCGCTTCCCATCGGTCCACGCGCGCCGCGCGGAATCCGTGATGCCGCTCAGCATGAGCAGAAGAAACGAAAGCAGCGCCATGGAGACCAAAAGCTCCACGAGCGTGAATGCGAGCTCGGGTCGGCGAAACGTCCTGGGGCCAGTCGTCGTCGGAATGGTGGCCACTTAGAATTCGATCTTCTCCTTGTGCGTCGGGTCGATGGCCGGCCAGTCCGTGCCGGTCAGCGCCGTGGCGGCGTAGGTCACCGTGGTCTTTGGATTTCCCGCCACCGGTTCGCCCGTGATCGAATCAAGCGGCCAGGAGACCGCGATGATGATCGGCCGCAGCGAGCTCGTTCCACCTGGCCGCTTGTTCCAATCGCCGATCGTGACATCGGCGCGGTATACACGATCTGTCTGCGCATCCTTCGCATCCGGCGAGATGAACACGCCGTGCACGTCGAAGAATGCCGGGCTGAAGTCCGCCGGGCCCGTCTTCAGCACCTGGTTCTGCAGGCGATTGTGCAGGTTCTCCAAGATCACTGCGGTGACGGTGGAGTCGGCGGCCTGCCGCGAGGCATTGAGCCCTGCAGGCAGGAGCCCGAGCAGCGCGACGAATACGATGCCTATGATCGCCAGCGCGAGCGTCACTTCGGTTAATGTGAAACCGCGGCGCTCGCCGTTGTGCCGCTGCGATTCGAGGCGCCGCAGCAACCGCGCGGCCCTCGAAGCAGGCTCGCGAATCGATCCACCCGCGGCGCTCGAGGATCCCGCTCTCCGCGCCAGCGACCGCAGCGAGAGCTTCGTGGCTTCGCTTTCCCAATATTGTTCGCTCAGGTGTCCGAGTTTCATGGGCGGTAGACGCGGACGTTTCCGGTGAGCGCATCCACATTCACCTGCGCCCAGTTCTTCGGGCCATCAGGCGTGGTGGGGCGATAGTGAAGGGTGCCGTCTTCGGCGATATATCCCTGGGTCACGACGAACGCAGCCTTCCGCGTCGTCGCGCCAGGGATTCGCATATTCCCGGACGGCAAAAACTCTACAAACCGAGAGGAGATTGCACCTGCCGAGTCTTCGATTTCCCAACCCGCGCGCTCGGCGAATGAATCGGCCAGGATGCAATCGGCGCGAACCGTGGAAGGGTCCGATTCCGCATACGTGGAGAGGCGTGTGTATTCCGGCAATTGCGTTTCGAAAATCGTGCCGACCGGTAACTCCTCCCAAGGAGTGATCGGCGTGAATGACTCTGCCTCCGCATCCCAAGCCCATAGACTGAATCGGCGAAGAGTGGCATCGTCTCGCTGCGCCCATTCGCGGGCCGCGACAAAACGCACGACCGCGTGGCGCCGAATCGACTCGCTGCGCGCCAACTCCAGATACTGAGCCACTTTCCGGCTCCCCGTCTCGAGCGCCGTGCCCGCTGAGCCGCCATTGACGCCCACCACTGCGAGCCCGCTGATCACCGAAATCACGGCCATCACGGACAAGAGTTCCACGAAGCTGAATGCCCTTTGCTCAAAGGGCCGGCGCGCGCGCTCTCTATCGTTTGCCCTGCCACGCGTGAGCACCGCCTGCTGTTCCGCAATTTTGATATCGATCACTGAGTGTCATTCTTTCGGTGACCTCCGGATGACCGGTAAGCTGCCCGCGCTTGTTCCTCCGCGCCGACATGCCTTGCGGGTGTCAGCGTTGGCGAAAAATACAAAGTCTCCCGATTTGGTCAACTATTGTTTTAGGAAGAACGGGCGGGCGAGGCATTTTGGCTGCATTCTGGACGTTCCGGCGCGCTCCTCATGCGCGAAAAATATGCCTCTGAGTTTGCAGATCTCCCTGGAGACGTTCTCAGGAAGACGTCGCAAGCTCCCGAACAAGCTCGCGCATCTTCCAAGCACGCTCGCAGGTTCGCCAAGTACGCTCGCGGGTCCTCCAGACGCGCTCGCAGGCCCTCCAGACAGCTTCGCAAGTCTTACAGACAGCCTCGCAAGTCCTCCAAATAGCCTCGCAAGTCCTCCAAATAGCCTCGCATGTCCTCTAGACCGCCTCGCAGATCCTCTCGATAGCCTCGCATGTCCCCTCGACAGCCTCGCAGGTCATTCAAAAGACCTCTTATATCCTCCAAGCAGCCACAGATGTCCTCAAAACAGCCATCCAAATCTCAAGAAATGGCATACCATTCATATCCTGCTATTTATACCGCAAACTCAACCGCGGCGTCGGGCATGGTCCGGCGAATCTCCTCAAGGCGATAGCCGAAGCCGGTTCCCCCAACCGTGGACAAATCCAGGACGCCATTTCGCCTGCGATAGAGTCCCGCATGCACCCTTGCCTCTTCAGTCGAGGCGGCTGGAGCGAATTGCATCCCATTGCTCTCGACACCCATGATCGTGCCGGCATGCGCGGCCAAAGTAACGTGCGAAATTTGGGCGAGCATCGTATTTGTGAGATCCTGAACCATTAGCGTCATCCCATTTGCCCTCGCCCAACAGAGGCTGAGGATTGCCCCGGTAAGCGTTTTGCAGGTCTTCAAGGCTACCCCAGTCCAGCCCAACTCACGCCCCAACCGCACAAAACGCCAGTCGTGCGCGCTCTCATCAAGGAACAACGGCTTGCGGGCGCTCACGCCGTGAACATCGATCCGGTTCGCCTCGAGATCGTATGGAAATGGCTGCTCTACATAGAGCAGCATCCCGTAGATCCGCGGCTGTTGCACGAGGAGGCGATCGAGGATTTCGCAAACGTAGGCGGGGTCCGTGACGGTGCAGTTAAAGTCCGCCGTTAGCCAATCGCATCCTTCTTCGATCGCAATCTGCCCAATCCGCACCATGCGGTCGTAGTCCCAAGGACCATCATTCCCACGCAGCTTGATTTTCAGGCATTTCAGTCCGTCCTCGCGGATCCAGTCGCGCAGCAAAACCGGCACTCCATCCTTTGGCTCGTCGCCTTTCAGATCGGCCGCCTCGAGCGGATCGAGTCCGCCTACGAGGTGCCAAACGGGGAGCTTCTCCTGGCGTGGCCGGAGGAAAGTCGGCGGACGCAGCCCGGCGAATCGCGCATCTCCGTCCAGAAACTCACGGAGATCGCTGGAGAGAAAATCTGCCCCGAGCGTTTCAAAAACCGGCCGTTGGACCAGCTGTCCGAAGGCGTCGTGGATGGCCAAATCAAACAGGGAAAGGCACACCAAGGCGGCGAGATGCGGCATCGGCTCGGCGTGCCCGGCGTTCGCCTCTTTGAGAAGTTCATCCAGGCGGTGCCGCTGAAAACGGTCGCCAATCTCCATGGGATGGCCGGTTTCCCCAAACGCTGGGAGTTCCCTCGCGATTGCGGCACAGAAATCTTTCATCCGCATTTCCCGCTCATCCCAGGCGAGTGCCGACGGCCACACCCAAGCCACACTCAGGGGAGTCTCTCCCCAGCCCACGGAAGTTCTACCGTCCCGGTCCTGGACGCGCACCATGGCACGCGCCGCAGTCACTTTTGACACGGTTTGCGTGCCAAACTTAAGGGGCACCCGGTGTTCATAGGGGAGAAAATAGAGCGCGGTTTCTCGGACGCGGATGTCGGTGGGTTTCGGCACGTTCCGATACAATCAAACGCGGGCGCGGCCACGCAAACGTCTTATCCGAATCAGTCTCAGGCGCTGGGACATCCCGGTTGACGGGAGCAACCCACGGTCTATTTTCG
>CBHXZU010000676.1:0-3829 GCA_966125105.1 uncultured Prosthecobacter sp. | reverse complement strand
GTGCGGTGCACTTCCGCCCATTCGTCGGCGGTCTCCTTGCCTTTGCAAATCTGGTCGCGCACCGATTGATCAAAAATCTCCGCACCGCCGCCCGTGATTGCGTTGAGTCCGGCGTCCCGCAGGATCTCGAGAGTCTCGCGGATGCTCTTCTTGAAGACTCGAAGCGCGAGGTGGCGCGACTCCACGGCGGTGAATGCCTTGATGAAAAGATTCGGACTGAGCGCCCGAAGACGGGTGATCAGTTCCACGTACCACTCCGGCTTCAGGCTCGGATGCAACCCGCCCACCATGTGCACCTCGGTGATCCCGATCTCCAGGCCCCGCTGCACGCGGCGGACGATCTCATCGATGCTCAGTTCAAAGGCGTGGCTCTCGGTCTTGCGCGCGCCGAACGCGCAGAACTGGCAGCGCAGGATGCAGTGGTTCGAGTAGTTGACGTAGAGATTGTGGATGTAGGTCCCAACATTCCCATTCTTCCGCTCGCGAACAATGTTTGCGATCATCCCGAGCGCATTCAGGTCCTTGCTGCGGTACAGCTGGAGGCATTCGGCATCCGAGATCCGCTGGCCATCCAACACTTTGCGATAAATGGGCTGGAGATCCGCGGGTATCAGTTTCTCTGCGATCATGGACGTGCTTGTGAAAGATTTCACAAAGTGCCTTTCCCGTCCAACGGTTTCCCCTGCGGCGCTCGCGGCACCAGGGATCGGAGGTCGGAAGTCAGAAATCGGATCCATCTTCGAAAGCCGTCACGTGCACTGCTGCACATTTGGTACCGCGCCCGGCTTTCATCACTCGCCTCATTTCACCGGTCGCGCCACCAGGATCCCAGCGTGCGTTTTGAAGCGATTGAGGTATTCGCTCAAGCGGCTGTCGATCACGACCTTGCCGTAGTTGCGGGGAGCGCTCGCGTGCATGAAATGCAGCACGCCGTCCTTGCGCACCGCCAGGCCAACGTGAGAAGTGCCGTAGGCTGAGCCGTCACGGCTGATAATCCCGATCACGTCACCGCTCTGGATCTGCGACTCGATGCCGGGCACTTTGCTCTTGGGAATCATCACCAGCGGAGTGTTGCGCAGCCGCGTCTCGAGCTTCGCGATGCCCGAGCGCAGCGACGGATTATTCCGCATATAGCGGTACGACTTCCAGTTGTTCGTCATTTCCGTCGCGGAGTTCTGCACGCCAGTTCCGCCGAGGCTGCGCGTGAGATCCTGCACCAATCCGCGCCGGTCGTTATCGCGCAACCAATCTTCGAGGTAATGCAACCGCGAGAGATAGTCGCCCGTGCAATCGCCGCCCCAGTAGCGGTCCTTTTCAATGTATTTGAGCAATGTGGCCGGCGTCCAGTTCTCCACCGGTTCCGCCGTCATGCGCGCGATGCCGAGCGCCGTTTCGAAAAACGTCCAGCAATCCAGGCCGAGCATGTTCACCGATGGCGCCTCGATGCGGTCATCAATCTCCAGAGTGTAGCCCTTGTATGGAGTCCCCACGAGCCAGCGGCCGACATACGCGGTGCGCTCGCCGATCGGCGTCTGGCGCAGCTTCTCGGCGTGCGGCTTCAGCTTCTCGATCAATTGATAAAACCGCTCCTCGCCCTTGAAGCACACGCTCATCGGCAGCTCCGCCCGGAGGCACGCGATGGAGAATAGCAACGCGATCAGCAATCGGATCATCTTTTACCAGTAGCGATAATGTCCCGTGATTTCAAAATCGAATAGCCGATCTTCGATCTGCGCGCCCTGCCCGATATTGTGAATGATCTGCATGCGCGCGGGGTCGGTCGGCGACGGCACGTCGCTCACGATCATGATGTGCGGAAGATGCGGCGGGACGATGCACGTCACCAAATCGCCCGGACGATAGTCCTCGGCCTTCTTTGTCACGGCCACGGACTTCCCCTGCCGCTCGAAGTATTTCATCAAGTTCGGCACGCGCCGGTGGTCGATATTCTTGTCCGGTCGCTTCAGTCCCCAGTTCTGCGGGTACTTCGCGAAGCTCTTCCCCATGTCCTCGTGGACGAGCCGCTGCAAATCGAGCCCGAGTTTCCGAAATGCGCGGATCACTACATCGGTGCACACGCCGCGATCCTCCGCCACATCGCCGCCAGGATACTCGAGCACCACGTAAGCGGGATCGTAGCTCTTCGTCACGCCGACCTGCGCGCGAGCGGCGTCGATCAATTTGCCGGCCGCTTCCGGAATCTGCGCAAAGGCAGTCGTTGCGCAAAATGCCGCCGCCATTGCAGCAAACAAACTGATCGCAAGAAATCGCATGCGTGGTTCCGACAACATTTTCGCGCCAGCCGTTCAGCGTCGGCCCGCGGCGACGATCATTTGCCGATGCAGAAGAGTTTTTCCGCCGTGCGGATGAAGAGCTGCCCATCGCTTACGGCGATACTGCTGCGCGTGCCCTCGGGCCCGCCCGTTTGCATGGCCACGGTGTGCAGAATGGCGCCGTCCGCAGCATTCTGCACCACCACCGTGCCACGCTCGCCGAGCGTGTAGATTTTTCCATCAGCCACCGTCGGCGATGAGCGGAAGACTTCCTTGCCGCGGTTATCCTTCAGGCCGAACGAAACCTGCCATGCCTTGGCGCCGGTCTTCGCGTCGAGCAGCGTCATCGTCTGCGAGTCGCCGTCGAAAACGTAGAGCTTCCCATCGAGATAAGCCGGCGTGCTGCAGTCGGGCGTCTTGCGCTCGCTGAAGGTCCACGCCTTGCCAGTCTCCGTGATGTCGCCCTTGAGATCCGTGCGATACGCGATCGTCGGTCCCTGTTTCGGGCCGCACACCAGCGCGAGTTCCCCGGCGCTCACCGGCGAAGGCACGATGCGCATGTACTCGCCGCCACCGAGCCCCTTCTTCGCGTTCACGCCACCGCCACGCCACAACTCCGCGCCCGTCTCGGGATCATGCCCGGTAAGGACGTCGCCGCCGGCCACGAGAAGCTGTTTCTTCCCACCCACCACGTGCGGCATCGGCGTCGCGTAGCTCTCCATGCTTTCCATTAGCGCGTCCGTCGGGCGCACATGTTTCCAAAGCGTTTTGCCGGTCGCTGGCTCGAGCGCGACGAGGTAGCTCTCGCGGTCGCCCTTGTCAGTCACGCCCGGGTAGCCATCGTTCGCCGGCGTGCGCTGAAGCACCTGCACGTAAAGCTTTCCGTCAAACAGCAGCGGGCTGCTGCCGTAGACCCACATGATATTGAAGCGCCCAAACTCCTTCCCAAGGTCCCGATCCCACACCGGCTTCCCATCCATGTCGAAAGCGGCGAGTTGCCCCGTGCCCACGAGCGCCCAGACCATCTTGCCATCGGTGACCGGCGAGGGCGAGGTGCTGTTCCCGCGCCCCTTCGCCAAAAGCCCGCCGGCGATGTTCCGTTTCCAGAGTACTTTTCCATCGGCGCGGGAAAGGCACATGAGCCACTGGTCGTTACTCGCATCCGGGCTCATCACGAAAACGCGATCTCCGTGGATGATCGGGGTCGCCCCCGAAATGCCGGGCATTTCGACGGACCATTTCACGCCTTCGGTTGGGCTAAACTTTTCCGGCAATCCTTTTTCTGGCGAAGTGCCGTTGAAGGCCGGTCCGCGCCATTGGGTCCAGTTTTCCGCGTGGGCGGAAACAGCGAAGGCGCAGGCAAAGATCAGGGCGGGCAGTTTCATGGCGGGTCTAATTCGGTGGAGAATTGAAAAGAAAATCCGGGATGGTTGGCTACATAATCCGGCGAGGTCCGCGAGCTTATAGGGTTTGAAACGTCCGTGAACGGGCAAGCCATCACGAACACCTTTCGTTCGCGCGTCGAGGTCTCCCAAACTTCCAAAAACCAACCTGCG
>CBHXZU010000675.1:0-3834 GCA_966125105.1 uncultured Prosthecobacter sp. | reverse complement strand
CCGAGTATCCCCCGCCGCCGCCCTGCGTGAAGCGATAGACGATGCTGTGCTGGCCCGCAGACAGGTTGATCGCCGTTCCAATATTCGTGTTCGTGTTGCCGGTCACCCCAAGCGTTCCGATCTGCACGCCATCGATGTAGAGGACCGCGTTGTCGTCATTGATGCCCGAGAACTGGTAGCTACCTCCCTGGGTAATGTTGAGCAGCCCCTTCCACATCACGCCGTGGTTCGTATTGAACGAGAATCCCGGCATGCCGACGACGGGATACGTGCCGCCACCGTTATTCGGGATGTTGATCTCGCTATCCACCCGCGAGACGACTCGCGCTTCGCCCAGCAGCAGGTCCGTGGCGAATTGGTTGGAAGCGATGCCCGGGTTGTTGCCGAAGCTGTAATAGGACGCAGCCAATCCCGGCACGCCGGCGTTGATCGGCGACGTCGTATTCAGCACCGCATTCCGCAGCGTGCCTCCGTTCAGCGTGATCCCATTTGCCGGATAACTGGCCAGCGAGGTCGGCGAAACGGCTGCGTTCGCATTCACCAGCACGCGACCGGCGAATGCCGAATTGTTTCCACTCAGGGTCAGCGTTGCGGCCGCTGGCGCAGTCACCGTGAGATCGCCTCCACCCGCCAATGAGCCGCTGATTTTGAAACTGTTTGCCGTGGTCGTGCCCTGGAAGAAGCGCAACGCGGCATTTCCCGTTGTTCCGCTCGGGATCGTAATCGTCCCCTGGAAATCCGCATTGGCGTTGTTATTCGCGCTGATCGTCCCGCCAGTGCTCAGCGTGAAGTTGTGCCGCACTGCGATGCCGGACGACGTGAAGTCGCCCGTGCCGCTGACGCTGACGTCCTTCACACCCGTGCCGAGAGTGTCGACATTTTGGAACTCGAGCGTTCCTGCGCGCACATCCGCCGTGCCGAGGAAACCGGCATTTGCGCCACTGAGTTGGAGCACTCCCGGGCCGGTCTTGATCATGACGCTGCCTGCCGCGCTCGAAATGCCGCCGCCGCCAAGGAGGATCTTCGACGCCGAGCCTGCACCGGGCGATACATCCACTGTTCCGCCAGCGAGTCCGATGCTGATCGATTTGCCACCGGCAAAGTTCAGCTGCTGGTTTGTGCCAGGATTATGAGAAAACGTCCCGCCATTCAGGATCACGTTTGCAGCGAAGGCCTGCGTCGCGGCGTTGTGCGCGGACAAGAGCGTCGCGCCCGCATCGACGGTGATATTCCCGCTTCCGGCAGCCGCCACGTTCTCCAAACGCAGAACGCCTTCGTTCACCGTGGTCACGCCCGTTCGGGTGGAGGACGCCGTCAGCGTCAGCGTGCCCAATCCCGCTTTCGTAAGTTGATTCGCCGTCGCGCCGAGCGCGCTCGAAAGGGTCAATGCTTGGGCAGCCCCGACATTGATCGTGCCCCCGCCCGTTCCCATCGTCACTGCGCGAGCCGAGGTGAACGTCCCACCCACAATCAAAGCGCCACCCGTATCCAGGCTCACGCCATTGCCCGCATCCCCCAGAGCGGAGTCAGCGGAAACGAGCACGCTGGCGCCGCTTGCCGTGACCGTGCCGGTGAACGTATTGGCGCCATTCAGCGAGAGAGTCCCCGTGCCCGTTACCATCAGCCCTGCCGTTCCTGTCAAAGTCGACGAGATCGCCGGATTGAAACCGCCCGCGATATTCACGTTACCGGTGGCGATGTTCAGGGAACCGCCAGCGAGGGTGTAGTTTTCGAGGAACAGGAGCGACTTCGCCGTATCGGCCGCGCCGAGCGTGACCGTGCCCGGCGTTCCAAGACTGCCAGGATTCGGGATGGGCGAGGCAAACGTCACATCCGTGGCAGCCGTGGGAAGCCCCGCACTCCAATTCAGGGCGGTGTCCCAGTTGAAATCCGTGGAACTGCCTGCTGTCCAGAGCGCTTGCGCCTGGGCGTGGTTACCGGTGATAGCCGCACAAATCGCTGCAGCGGTGGCGAGACGGGCTAGTGAAAACGACAGCGGACGACGACGCTTCGAGAAGACGGGAGACATTAGGTACGGGAATGAGAGGTTACCGCAGCGACGGCACTGCGGCGGGCGCGGTTCCTACGTATTCGTAAGATCAAGTCAATGACGTTCGTGTCACCCCCACGGCAAGTGACTGCCTGATGCGGCATTGCATCAGATAATTCCGCACCGCCATTTCGCGTCTCCTGTGGGCGCGAGAAAAAAACTGCCTGCATAAGAAGATGACAATGTTATCATCTTCGGCATGCCCATCCTCGTCGTTGAAGATGACCCTGAGATTGCCTCCTTCGTCGCCCGAGGGATTCGCCAGAGCGGACACGAAGTGGATCGTGCGGCGGACGGACCCGCCGGCTTGCAGCGCGCGTTGACCGCTGGCTACGAGGCCGCGGTCGTCGATCTGATGCTTCCCGGTCTCGATGGCCTGTCGCTGATCGAGCAAATGCGCGCGGCCAACGTAAAGACGCCCGTGATCGTCCTGAGCGCGAAGCGATCGACGGACGACAAAGTCACGTGCCTTCGCCGCGGCGCGGATGATTATCTTTCAAAACCGTTCAAGCTTCCCGAACTGCTGGCCCGACTGGAAGCGATCCTTCGGCGCACTCAACCGGCGGGCGAATCGGAACGTCTGGAATCCGGCGGAGTGGTGATCGATCTCATCAATCGGATTGTGAAGCGGGATGGCGTGAGGATCGAAATGGCCCCGCGTGAGTTTGCCATGCTCGAACTGCTCATGCGCAACGAAGGCCGGGCGCTTTCGAAGAGCTACCTCCTCGAGCGGCTTTGGGATTACAAGTTCCAGTCCCAGGCGGGGCTCGTCGACGTAATCCTCTGCCGAGTGCGGAACAAATTGGAGCGCGAAGGCGCGCCCAAACTCATCCATACCGTGCGCGGAATCGGCTATGTCTTCCGCCCCGCATAAGCGATATCACCTGCGGAAGCTCAGTCTTCGACTGACGCTGTGGCATTCGCTCATCGTGCTCGGATCGGGCCTCGCTCTGCTGGGAATCACGAACGTCCTGCTGCAAAACCGCGCCTTCTCCACGGAAAAGGACGCAATCGAATCGCGCGGTGCGCAATACGCGAGTGAGTATGCAAGCAACGGACTGCGCGGCGTCAAACGTCTCGCCGCATTGCGCAAGGGCCGCGCGCAAAAGGCCTATTTCGTGCGAGTCGGAAATCCGAACAATCGCACCCTCTTCCTGCGCGACCCGGATGATTGGGCGGAGTTCGCTCCCGAACGATTGAGCCAACACCCGATTCCTGAGCCTGGCGGGCGCGTTTGGGAAACCCTGCGCGCGCCCGGCGGCACCGATCTGCATCTCGCGACACTTCGCATGGCCGACGCGCATTGCTTTCCGATTACCGACACACCGGCTGGTGGATAATTCTCGCTTTCGTCCCCTTGAGTTTTGCCGGTGGCGCCTTTCTGGCGAACCGCGCCTTGCGCCCGGTCCAGGATCTCACCGGTGTGGCGCGCTCCATCATTGAAACCAATCGCTTCGATGCCCGTGTGCCCGCGCGAAGATCGGGCGATGAACTCGACGCGCTCGTTCACGTGTTCAATGAAATGCTCGGGCGAATCGAAAATCTCGTCCGCGGAATGCGCGATTCGATCGATAACGTCGCTCACGACCTCCGAACTCCGCTGATGCGGCTCAGCCAGAAAGCGCAGAACCTGATCGAGGCAAATCAAACGCGCGCCGCAGCGGAGAATTGCCCCAATTGCGAATCCGCCGTGGAAGCGCTGGGCGATTGCGTGGAAGAAGGCGACCGCCTCACCACGATGCTGAACACGATGATGGACATCGCAGAAACGGAAGCCGGCTTGC
>CBHXZU010000674.1:0-3835 GCA_966125105.1 uncultured Prosthecobacter sp. | reverse complement strand
GATCGTCGGCGGGAGGCCGGTGAGGGCAAACGTAACGCGGCGAATCAGCGTTTCTTTGTCAGCCTCGGGACGCGGCGCGAGTTCCTCTTTTTTGAGTCGATCAAACACGAAAGCGTCGAGCGTATTGCGCGGCTGCATTCCCGCCGGCACCGCCGGCGGCGCGTGTTTCACTTGCGGCTCAAATGCCCAGTGACGTTGATAGGGCGCGCCCTGTTCGATCCATTTGCGGATCGTGTCCTTCTCCGCTTTCGAAAGTGTCTTATGCGACTTCCGAGGAGGCATCCGCTCGTCTTCATCGTCGGAATTGATCAGTCGCCAGGCCTCGCTCTTTTCGAGTGAGCCTGGCTTGATGGCAACTGCTCCGTCATTGTTCGCGTAAGCACCTTCAGGCGTATCCAGGCGAAGGTCGGCCTCGCGATGCTTTGCGTCGAATCCGTGGCAGGCGAAGCACTTGTCCGAGAGGATCGGCCGAATGTCTTTGTTGAAGATCAGCTTTTCCTCAGCCGTCGCCAGAAGCGGACTGACGACCAGGGTAAACGCAGCGGCAGTGGCGATGCGGAGTTCAGGCATGATGAGAGAAAACGGCGCAGGTGCAACGCGACCGAGCGACTGGAGGCGTTAAAAGAAGGCATGCTCCGTGACCGAGCGCACTAACCCGCATTGGAGCAGGGGTGTTCTCTCTGGTATGTTGCCCGCGTCGCGCCCTCATGCTTGCGCGGTAAAATAAAAGGTCGCGCCTTTGCCTACGGCGCCCTCCGCCCAAACATGGCCGTCGTGGCGCTCAATGATGCGGCGCACGATCGAAAGTCCCAGTCCGGTGCCAGGGAAATCGGCAGTGCTGTGCAGCCGCTGAAACGCTCCGAAAAGCCGGGCGCTTTGTGCCATGTCGAATCCGGCGCCATTGTCCTTTACGTGGAATACCTGGACCCCTCCGCAATCGTCGGCTCCAAACTCGATTCGCGCGTGCTCGCGCTTCGATGTGTACTTCCACGCGTTTTCGAACATGTTCGTCAGCGCGATCGCGAGCATGCGCGGATCGCCGTTCACGGTGATCCCATCGGGGATTACGATTTCAACCCGACGGCCGGGCTCCCGGCGTTGCAAAACTTCCGCGAGCATCTGCGCGATTTGGCTAAGGTCGACTGTTTGCCGATTCAATTCGCCCGACGACAGCCTGGAGATCTGCAGCATGTCCTCAATCATGCTGCGCATGCGGTCGGTCGAAGCCTGCATCTCCTTCAGGATTTCTCCGGCCTGTTCCTCCAGCATCGTGGGATGGCCAATGCGGAAGAGTTCGAGATAGGCGTCGATGCAGTGCAGGGGAGAGCGAAGGTTATGAGCGACCGAATGCGCGTAAGCTTCCAAATCCCGATTGGAAGCCAGCAACGCAGCCTCGCGAAGGCGAGCCGCCTCCTTGGCCTGGACTTGATCCGTCACATCCAGCGCCAATCCGTCCCACTGGATGAATCCGCCGCGAAGGTTTCGCGGGGTAGCGGAGAGGCGCAACCGTCGCGCGTCGGCATTCTCTGGGTGCACGTCGACGTCGATTAACAACTGCGAGCCGTTCCGGCTGCTTACCCGTGCCGCCGTGAGGATCTCATGGAGTGCAACCGCGTCGACGATCGTGTTTAAAAGACTGAGGTTTTCGCGGAGCGCGGCGGCCGAAAGGCCGAGAAGTTTCTGGATGCCCGCGGAAATATAGGGGCAGCGCAGCTCTCCGTTAGGCTCGCGAACCAGCCGGAACACGAATGCATTCTGCAGATTGTCCGCGATGGACTTCGGCACGTTGTCCCATGGCAACACGGGGAGTCCGGCGTCCGATCGTTGCATGTAGACGATGGCGGGGCACGGGGTGCCGCCATTGGCGGCCTCCGGGGACGGATTGAAAGATAAGGGATTGGAGAGCATCGAGACGGACCTTGGGCTGAGGCGCGCGGACGGATCGCGTCTGGTTCAAGGGCCAAGTTAAATCGCGGCTTTTCCCAGAACGTGCCAGCGCGGACGATTCCAAGAATGCGCAAAGCGGTTCCGGAATCGCGCAAACGCCCGCGCATACGCGTGGTTGCATACGAAGCCTCAACGCGGCATGAAGATTTGCGTGGGTAAGGCTTTAACCACTTCCGCACCTTCCCAGGCGTCAACGGTTCCGAAGGAACGCCGCCTGGTGGAGTTTGTGTGTGATTTTTACGTGCCGGAGGTGCACGCGGGAATCGTGGACTACGCGCGGAAGGCCGGGTGGTCGCTGCTGGACACAACCGTTTATGCTCCGTCAACCCTTTTGAAATACTCGGAAGACTCCGCGGGTATCGTGGCAATTGTTAGCCAGCCGGAACTAGCTGAATGGTTGAAGATGAGAAAGCGGCCGGTCGTGCGGTTGTTGTGCACAATGCATGGCTCCGATTTCCCAGCGGTAGAGCCGGATGGTTACGCGATAGGCGCCCGTGGCGCGGAGCATCTGCTGACGTTGGGGTTGCCCACGTTCGTGTTCTACAGGGCGGCGGAGACAGAGGAGACGAGGAAGATGTGGGCGGGTTTTTCCAGCACCATTGAGGCAGCGGGACATCAGTCGCATCTGCTCGATTTTTCGGCTTCCCTCCCGAGCCCGCCAGATTATGCGACGCCCCGGAGTCTTCGCTGGGAGTTCTTGCACCGCGAAATGAAGAAGCTGCCGCGACCGCTTGCGGTCATGGCGGAGGATGATCGATTTGCCAATGATCTCATCGAGGCCGCAGCGTTGGGCGGATGGTGGATCCCTGAGGATCTCGCCATTCTCGCCGCGGACAACCGCGAACTGATCCTCGGCAAGTTTCCGGTACCGATCTCTTCGGTCGATTCGAACCTGCGCGGGATCGGCTGGACAGGCGCGGAATTGCTCGACCGCATCATGAATGGCGAGCCACCGCCGAAAGATCCGATCCGAGTAAGTCCCGGATTGGTGATTGCGCGCCGCTCGACTGCGACGTTTTCCTGCGACAATCCTGCCGTCAGCGCAGCGGTCACTTTCCTTCGCGCTCACTACCGGGAAGCTATCCAGGTTGCGGACGTGGCGCGGGCCGCGGGGGTGTCGTCGCGGTCCATCCAGACGTCATTCCGCGATATCGTGGGATGCACGATCTCGGACGAGCTCTCGCGACTCCGCATCGAGCATGCGGCGCGCTTGCTGCGGGAGACGGATTTGAAACTGGAGAGTGTCGCGCATGAAGCGGGGCTTACGAGCGCGAAGTATCTTTGTGAGGTATTTCGCAACGCGTTTCGAAGCACACCTACGGAGTTTCGGGAATTGGAGAGGAAGTTGGCGATGGGGAGCAGGGCGCAGAGGACAGGCGCGGCTTGATAGGAAAACGCGCGCACTCGTCTAAAGGTGCGGAATCCTTCATAACCGAACTTCTCGGTGAATTACCGCCCAGTTGGCTCGTCTGGAGGTTTTTGCAAGTATCGTGACAACCCGCACCCCGGCAGGGCCTTGATTCCCCCGACGACGAGCTCCGCATTTAGCTCTGCGCCGGCCTTGTTGGTGTGGGTGTGGTCGGTCGGGGTGAAGAATTCCTGCACCTTTGGCTGACCCAATTCATCGTAACGGCGGCATACGAGCTCGTTGAGGTCGATATAAGCTGCGCCGCCTTGCTCTGCTGCTTCGCGCGCCCAACGCGCAAAATTGTCCACTGCGCGCTCCACTTTCCCATCATTCCACAGGTTTCGCGCGACGAGTGAGCAGACGATCGGCGTTGCTCCCTTAGCCTTGGTGTCGGCAATGTATTTGCGCAGATACCATCCATAGCTGCGCGCGACTTCCTTTTTGCCAGTTTCCTTTATCTCCACCTCCAAGCTTTCATCC
>CBHXZU010000673.1:0-3852 GCA_966125105.1 uncultured Prosthecobacter sp. | reverse complement strand
ACCAAATGGGAACATGGAAGCCCGCCAACCAGCAGTCCTAGGGCGAGGACAAGAACATTGCGTTTCATTAGCTGCAAAAGCGCCGAAGTTACCGCAGGTGACCCGCGAGGCAAGCGTGGACGGCGGTTGATCCCTGCGCCTTTCTGTGGAAAGAAACGACCATGCGCCTTGCATTATGCACGCTTGTGATCTTCGCCGCGGTTTCGCGGGCAGAGGACCCGGCGTCGCCAAAAGCCGAGCCCGAGCAGCCACCTCCAATGCACGGCTCAGCTTCTGGAACCAAAAAAGACGAGGGTGACGAAAAGCCGTTCCGCCCCTCGAAGGCGATCACTCCGGCAACATCGAGCTTTCCCACCCAATATCTTCTGTATGTCGCGGAAGCGATGAAGAGCTTCCAGGCGCGCGACTTCGCCGGCGCTTTATCTTATGCCGATCGCGCCGACGCGCTGATTCCGCCGACGGTATGGACGTTGAACGTGCGCGGAGCCGTGGCGATCGAGCGGCATGACTTTGCCGAGGGGGAAAAGTTCTGCCGAGACGCCTTGAAGATGGATCCCAGCTTCTTCCCCGCGAAGTTCAACCTTTGCGAGATCCCCTTCCTCCAGGCGAAGTACGATGTTGCGCGAAAAGGCTGGCAGTCGCTTTACGAGCGCACGGCGCCGGATGATCCGACGGTCGAGCTCCTCGTTTACCGGATTTTCCTCACCTACTTGCTCGAGTCCAACATGGACAAGGCGAAGGAGTGGCTTGGCAAACTTCCTTTCCCGTCGCAAACGCCGGCGTACCAGTATGCAAATGCCGCGTGGGAGCGTCAGAATGGAAATCTCACGAAATGGGAGGAGTGGATCGAAAGTGCCGAATTCATCTGGCCGCTCTCGAAACGCTCGAGTTTTTCGGACGTTCTCTTGCAGCTGAAATGGCTGAAGAGCGACGCCTTCCAGACCAAGTAAGCCGACCAATTACCAGGGCCACACCCGGCGCCAGAATGATTTCTTTGGTGCTTCGCCCGGCGGGATCTCGCCTGGTTTGGTCACAGGTGTCGCCGCTGGGAGAGTCTCACGCGGGACGATCCGGACCTTCCGCAATTCGATCCGCTCAGTTGGATAATCGTTGGTGTCCGTCGGCTTGTTCGAGATGAACTCAAGCACGTCCATTCCCTGGATCACGTTTCCAAATACAGTGTACTGCCCGTCGAGCTTCGGCTGAGGAATGAGGCACACGTAAAACTGGCTGCCGTTGCTACGGCGCTGCGGGTTAACGTTGTCAGGCAGGCGGGCAGCCGCCACCGCGCCCTTCGTATGCTTGCGGCGAATCTCCGCCGGCAAGGTGTAGCCTGGCCCGCCGGTGCCAACGTTGGAGCGATCTTTCTTTTTGCTCAGCGGATCGCCCGCTTGGACGAGCGTGCCAGGAAAGGCGCGATGCACCGCGCATCCATTGTAGAAGCCGTCCTTGGCGAGCTTTTTAAAATTCTCGACCGTTGCCGGCGCAGCGTCGGGATGGAGCTCAATCGCGGCAGTGCGCGTCGTCTTGTCCGCAAAACGAAACTCCAGCAATGCGACCTCGTCTGCGTGGAGAGTTGCGGTGGCGAGCGCGAGGAGCAGGAACTTCTTCATGAAACGAATGGCAGAGAATGCAGTGAGACGGGCACCTTTGTTCCAGATTCTCCAGTGATCGCGAGGAGATCTGTCTCGGGTGCGCCGCGGCGGAAGTAGCCGAGCGCGATGGGCCGGTCGAGGGCGAAACTCAGAGTGCTGCTCGTGAGATGACCAACTTCCTTGTCCGGCTCCGCTGCCGCAATGATTCGGGCACCCGGCGCGATGGCCGCTCCCTCTTCTGCAATAAACCCGCGAAGTTCTCGGTTTACCCGGCCCACACTCTTGATGCGCGAGATCACCTCCTGCCCGATGTAGCAGCCCTTGTGGAAGTCGATGTGCGTCGCATCGAGTTTCGCCTCCGGCGGCAGAACATCCTCGCCGAGTTCTGCGCCCCAGCGCGGGACGCCCTGCTCGATCCGAATGACTTCGAGGAGTTCATCTGAGAGCACCGGGAACTTCGCTGCGAGCGTATCCCAAATGGGTGGAAGTTCTTTTCGGAATGGCGGAAAGAAGTCCCACCCGGGAACACCGTAGCGATGGTTCGGAATCGCACGCGCCCGCACCTGCTCAGGAAGTTCTTCGAGTTTCATGCCGAGGAGATGGACGATCGCAATCAAATCCGTGACGTCCTCCATCTGCACGTCGTCCGCAATGATGTATCGCTCCAATCTCGGCGGCAGCGACTCTGCCAGGCTGGGGTCGGCATCGACCATGACGCCGCTCGGGCCGAGGCTGACAAACACATCGGCGCAAAGCTTTCCTTTAGCCGTGGTCACGCAGGCGGGAATGACGGATGGAACCTTGGCGGATGCGACGTTCGCCGTGACCTGCCCGTTGATGTAACGGATGCGATCGGTGCCGGTGAATAGGAGCTTTACGCGACTCGCGAGATCAACGATTCCGCCACGCTGGCGAAAGTCGTCGTAAGCCGCGACGACGATGCTCATTTGTCGCCCGGCGTTCCGTCAGTGAATTGCTTCGCGATCGCCGCGTAGTCGAGATCACCCCAGCCCTGGCGCACGCCGTTATTCAGCGTGCCGGCCACGGTGGTTGTCGCCGGAAGATCCAGACCCATGTGATTGGCAAGCTGCACTCCGAGCTGCACATCCTTGAACATGTGCTTGAGCGAGAAGTGCGGCTCGTAGTCGTTGCCGATCATCTTCGGTAACTTCAGGTCCGTCACTCCGCTGCGCATGGCATTCTGCTCGATCGCCTGGCCGAGCACTTCCGCGCGAATGCCAGCCTTCACTGTGAGCGCCATCGCCTCCGCGAGAACTTGCACGGTGGCCGCGCTGATGAGGTTTGTCGCGATTTTCACCACGGCTGCTTGTCCGACGTCACCGACGGGCAGAATTGCTTTGCCGCTCGCCTCGAGCATGGGCCGCACACGCGTGAGCGCGCTTTCGGGACCGCCGATATAGTAAACGAGCTGGCCTTTTTCCGCCGCCCCTTTGCTGCCGGTAAACGGCGCGTCGAGGAACTGCGCGCCACGTTCACGGACTCGCTTCGCTGCTTCGACCGTGCCCTCCAGGCCGATCGTCCCGTGCGAAAGAATCACGTGGTCAGGCGTGAGTTGCCCGGCCATGGCGTCGATCATTGCCAGTGTGGCATTCGCATCCGCCACGAAGAGCTGCACGACCTCGCAAGTTTCCGCAATTTCCGCGGGAGACCCGAGGAAGTTCGGCTCCGATTTCGGCGTGCGATTCCAGACATAAGTCTGGAACCCGTGATGCCGCAGGTTGGACGCGACTCGAGATCCGATGATGCCGAGGCCAATGACGCCCGCATTGGCCCGCGTTTTGCGAGCTGGAGACATGGGTTGTTGAGAGCGGACAGGCTTGGACCGGGACGACTACTTCGCCGGCGCCGGGGCCGTGACTGGCGGCGTAACGGCTTCCACTGGCTTCTTCGCGGGCGCCGGCGCGGCGTCAGGAACGGCAACAGGCGGTGTGGTCGCGCTCGGAGCGGGTGCGGGCGGAAGCTTCATTTCGATCTTCGCGTGTTCGCGCAGATCCTTCAGGACCGTTTGCACGGCGTCGTTCTTCTTTTCACGGCCGAGAAATTCGACGATCTGCGGCTTCGCTTCGTCGAACGCCTGCTTCGTGGCGGCTTTGCGATCCGTCACTTTGATCACGTGGTAGCCAAAGTTGCTGCGCACGGGCTCGGTCGTGACCTCATCCTTCTTCAGCTTGAACGCCGCTTCCGCAAACGGCTCCACCATGGCGCCCTTGCGCGGGAAGAAATCGAGGTCGCCGCC
>CBHXZU010000672.1:0-3865 GCA_966125105.1 uncultured Prosthecobacter sp. | reverse complement strand
CGGGGTTGGTTTTATACCGAATCTGAATGATGTCGCCGCCGTGTCTGCGCCCGCGCGCAAGTCCCCGCAGCGGAACGACGTTAAGCAAAAAAACGGCGGTGGCGGAAGGCTCAGTTGGAGCTGAAAGCTCTTAAATACAATTGGCGATATCCAGTTCGTCCAGCCACGAGGTTTGCGGCGACGAATGGGCATCGGCCTTTTGGCGCGATCCTCTGAACCAAAGCCCTGCCGGTTGAACGGCCGGATGCGCGGCCTGTCTGCATTGTCCTGCCGACAATCGATACCCAGACACCATGCCGACTCGCGCGCGCGTTCTCATATTTGTTGCCATTGCATTGTTGTTCGTCGCCATCGCGGTGTTTCTCCAGCACAGCCTCAGGCCCCGCGTCGTCGCCCGAGCCGTCGCGCCCGATGGCACCGAAATGTGCATCTTGCAGCGATTCAATTGGAGCGCCGAGCCATTCACGACGAAGTTCCTTTTTCGAAAGCCGGGATCGAATTGGGGCGCATTCTATTTCGATCATCAGGACGATTACTGGAGTGAGAGCCGGGTCACGATCGATCCAGTGACCAGCATGGCGGTTTTCTATCGCGGGAACTCACCTGCGGTGACCTTTGATCCCGCAACAGAGACCTACACTTTGCACCGCCGAAATGAGACTATAGTCGGAGCACAGTGGCGAATGCCTGCCGGGTGGAGTCCGGACGAAGAGTAGCATTCGTGCAGACGAGAGAGTGGTTGCCAAAAATGCGTGAATGCCACGCGCCCTGTGGCTACTGCATGAATCGTGCGAAACCGGCAAAGTCCATCGGCCTGGAGCGCTCAACCTGATGAGCATGCAATCCCGCATATTCCGGAGCGCGAGCGGATCGAGGTAGTGGAGGAAGAACTGGCCGCGCACGCGTGGCCTCCCCAGGTGTTTCCGAAGCGAAATGCGAACGAGTTCATATTTTTTGAAGAACGTCGTTCGGATTCACCTTTCATCGAGCGGGTCTGGCGGAGTCACAGCGACCGAGCGAGCATCTTCCAATCGATCGCGGCCTGTCATTGGGAAATGGTGGTGACGAAGCACGAGGGACGGACGCGCATCACGGTGCGGGGTCCCGAGACGAAAGTGACCTCCGCAGATTGCCCAGCACATGGCGACTGGTTCGCGATCCGGTTTAAGCTCGGCACGTTTATGCCTGCTCTCATGCCCGGCGAGTTGCGAGACCGAAACGATGTGACCCTGCCGAACGCGACGAACCGCTCATTTTGGTTGAATGGGTCGGCATGGGAGTTTCCCAATTTCGAAAATGCGGAGGCCTTTGTGCAGCGACTCGCTCGGCGGGGATTGATTGCGGAGGATTCTCTCGTGCGTGCCACGCTCGACGATGAAGCGCGGGAGTTCAGCACGCGCACAGAGCAAAGGCGGTTTCGCGCAATCACCGGGCTTACTCGGGGAGCCATCCATCAAATCGAGCGCGCGAGGCGGGCGACAATTCTTCTCCGGCGCGGACTCTCGATCGTCGATGCAGCGAACGCGGCCGGATACTATGACCAAGCGCATGTCACGCGCTCGCTCCAGCGCTGGATTGGGCAGACACCTGCGCAGGTGATCCGAGGCGAACGCCAGCTGTCGTTTTTATACAATACGGAGTCGGCGTAGCTTTCCTAGGATCGGTGGCATGATGAATAGCGACACGATTTCCGCGCTCGCCGTCGCCACGCCTTCGCGCGCGAAGCGTTGGTCTGGAACGGCCCTGACAGGATTGCTGGCAGCGTTCCTTGTCTTCGACAGCATTACCAAGATCATTCAAATCGCGCCGGTCGTGGAGGCATCGACAAAGCTGGGACTCGCGCAAGAGAGCATCCCTTGGATCGGCGCAGTGCTGCTTATATGCACGATACTCTACGCGATTCCGTCCACCGCGATCATTGGGGCGATCCTGCTCACTGGTTACCTGGGCGGGGCGTCAGCGGTGCATGTCCTGGCGCGAAGTGGCGCATTTCCGATCGCGTTTTCGGTAGCATTCGGTGCCCTCACCTGGGGTGCGCTCGTGCTTCGGGAGCCAAGGTTACTCGGCTGGATTTTGCGCCGTCGACTCAACTAACCACCCCGCTCTAACGCCACGTTCCAAAAGCATGTCATTCCAAGCTTACCTCACGAACATCCAGGCGAAGACCGGCAAGAGTCCCGCCGATTTCCGCACGCTCGCGGAGGAAAAGGGATTCACCAAAAAAGGCGAACTGAGTCCTGGGGTAAAAGCGGGCGCGATCGTCCAGTGGCTAAAGAGCGACTTTCGGCTCGGCCACGGCCACGCGATGGCCATCTACGCGCTGCTGAAAGGCAAGAAGGACGACGAGGTCCGGTGATCTGCGACTCGTCAAAGGCATCGTAACCTGCAATCACGGCGGAAGACTTGCCCGCCAATGAACCCGTTTCCCGCTCTCATCTTCACCGCGGTTGCGACCTTCGTTTTGCCTGCAAACGCGCAATCCCCTGCCGCAAAAGACGCGGACCCTATTGTCGGGAAATGGCGATGGACCGATAAGCAAATCGTCGAGTGCAAGGCCGACCAAACGTTCACTGCGCAGCCGACCAGGCGCGGAGGCACGTGGAAGTTCGTGCCAGGCACCACCGTCGAGCGAAAATACACGTTTACGTGGGATGACGGTCTCTATGTGGACTCGCTCGTGCTGTCCCGCGATGCGAAGTCGCTGAAAGGGAAAAATCAGGATGGCAAAGCGATTAGCGGAACGCGGATCCCCTAACGCGGGGATGTCAAGCTAGGCTATAGCGACCCAATCCTTGAGATGCTGCATGCAGATGCGGCTGGCGGGTTCGGCGTTGGCGGAGAAGCCGTAGCCGGCGGGGAGATGTTGCGTTTCGGCGTCGAGCGGGACGAGGCGCCAGTGCGTTTCCAACGTGATCCAGCCACGGTAGCCGCGGGCCTTGAGGTCTCGCAGGTGCGCGGGGAAATCGAGATCGCCGGTGCCGATTTCGATGCAGGTCGGGGCTGGCTTCGTCCCTTCGCGCTTCGCGTCCTTGATGTGCACGTGGATCACCCTGTCGGCGATGAGCGGAAAGCCGTCGCGGATCGGATCCTCGCTGCCTTCGAGGTAGAGGCAATTGCACGGGTCCCAGACGATGCCGAACTGCGGGTCTTTGGGAAGATGCGACCAAAACTCGGCGGTTTCGGCGGCGTTGCCCACGACGCAGCTCGCTTCGTTTTCAATGCCGATGCGGATGTTCGTTCCTTTCACGCAATCCAGCAGTTTTGGGAAATGGGAGGCGGCGCGCTTCAAATCATCTGATGTCGCCGGATGGGAGCGGCGGAGAAAGGCGAAGACGCGGACGATATCTGTGCCGAGGATTTGCGCGGCTTCGACGCTGCGTTTGAAGAGTTCGACGTGGTCGGCGATTTCCGATGGGGAATCGAGGTCGCACTTAAAAACCGGGGATGCGGCACCGGCAATGGCGAGGCCGGCATCCCTGGACGCCGTCGCGATGCGGTTGAGATCGTCCTTGGTGAGGTCTTTGAAAGCGCGGCCGAAGAGGCTGCGGACTTCGATGCCGTCGAGTTTCATCTCGCGAGCAAAGCGGGTGACGTCATCGAGTTCTTGGGAGACTTCGTCGGTAAGGATGGCGAGACGGGACCAGGACATTATTCAAGTGTTGTAAGGCGGCTGAGGGGACGGACGGAAGAGAAAGTGGCGGCATCCGTATGATTTGGTGGGATCAAAACTTACGACAAAACGCTTGTGTGGATAACGTTATAGACTTTTTGGAGAGCGATCTGCGCGGGATGGAGAGCGATCTGCGCGGCATGGAGAGCGATCTGCGCGGCATGGAGAGCGATCTGCGCGGCATGGAGAGCGATC
>CBHXZU010000671.1:0-3876 GCA_966125105.1 uncultured Prosthecobacter sp. | reverse complement strand
TGCCCGACGAGCAGCGCGAAGTCGTCGTCCTCAAGGTCTGGGGAGAACTCACTTTCCAGGAAATCGCCGACACGGTGGAAGCACCTCTGAACACTGTTGCCGCGCGCTATCGCTACGCGCTTGGGAAACTTCGTGACCGTATCCAGCAATATGAACGAGCCTGAATTCGAAGAACAACTGCGCGCTGTTCGTCCGGCCGCGCCACGCCGCGCAGTGGAGGATCGTATCGCTGCCGAGATCGGCCGCGCAGCCGCCGCTTCCGGCACTCTCCCGCAACCCGCGGGCTCCTTCGTTAGCCGCATGCTCCCCGGCCTCGGCTGGAGCACCGCCGGCGCAGCCATCGGCGTCGCTACCATGCTCGCGCTCGGGCTCATGCGTGAGGATCCTTCGCAGACGAAGAACGCGCAAGCTCCCCACGCGCCTGCCGCCGAAGCTGTCGATTATTTCGAACCCGACTTCGACCTGGAGCACGAAATCGTCAACGTCGACGAACAAGGTCTCGTCCAGGGGGCCGAGGAGGGACTGGCGCGGCTGGTTCGTTACGAATCGGTGGAACGCCGACGTTGGAGCGATGGCCAAGGCGCCGTCACCGTCCTGGAAGTTCCGCGTGAAGATCTCGTCCTCGTTCCCGTCACTTTCCAATAACCCGCATGAAGACTCCTGCGCGCTTTATCCTGATAGCGTCCATCGGCGCCACGCTCGCAACGGCCCAAGAACCGCCATCTCCACCCGCCCCAGCCGCTCCGCCAGCACCAGCTCCGGCACCCGTGCCCGCACCACCGTCGCCAGCACACGGTGAATCCGGCGAGACGCGCCGCGGACTCCAGGAGCCGCGGCGTGAAGGGCGACCCGATTTTGACCGAACTCGCCCCGAGGTAGACCGCCCACGCGGTGACTCCGGCCGTCCACGAGGAGAAGGCGAACGATTTCGCCGTCCCGAGGATCGCCCCGACGTCGAACGCCCCGTGGATCGCCCCCGCGCCGAGGGAGAACGCGGTCGTCAGGAAGGTGAGCGGCCACGAATTGATGGCGAGCGCCCGCGCGTGGAAATCGAACGCCGGCGGATCGAAGGCGAGCGTCCTTTCGAAGACAGCGGGCCGCGCGGGGAAGGCGTTGCGCGGCCAAATGCGCGTCCTGGCATTCCGGCCGGCGATGGAGGCGCTCAGCGCAACTTCATTGCGCGAATGCCGGAGAAGCTGCAGCCATACCTCGGCATCGTGACGCGCGACGCAGGGCCGGAGCTTACCTCGCAGCTGCGCCAGCCCGAAGGATTCGGCCTCATCGTGGAGGAAGTTCTCCCGGACAGTCCGGCGAAGAGCGCGGGCCTCGAGCGAAACGACCTGATCATCAAGTTCGAGGATCAGCTGCTGGCCAATCCCCCGCAACTCGAAGCGCTCGTGCGCCGCGCCGGGAAGGACAAGGAAGCGAATCTCACCATCATACGTGGGGGCACCGAGCAGAAAGTGACACTCAAGATTGGAGAGAAGATGCTGCCGGAACGCCGACCACTCCCGGGTCTCAATCCCGGACGTCCGCAATTTCAGTTTCAACCCACAGAGGGCCGCATCGACCCTCAACAGCGACGCATTCAGAATCGCGACGCCGCCAATAATCTCCGGGAACCCGGCGAACGCGGCGTGCGTTACCTGCGCGATCAAGCCCGGATCGTTCGCAACGATGAGGAGGGGACGTTTGAGCTGCGCAGCACTGGCGGAACACGGACATTCTCGGTTCAGAAGCCCAACGGTGATTCTGCGTGGCAGGGTCCGGTGGGAACCCCGGCGGAACGCGATGCCGTCCCGGCGGAGTGGCGCAAGAAATTGGAATTGCTCGAGCGAGACATCAACGCAGAGCGGCCACCAGGCGATCGAGCACCTGGTGATCGTCCTTCTGCAGATCGACCGCCCGAGCCTGCCCGACGCTGAGCGTCACTGCTGAGCAGCGGCCAGACCCGCTTCGGCGGGGGGGATCGGTTGGCCGACGGCCCAGAGAGTGGCGTTCAGGAGGAGTCTGCGCAGCGCAGGCTGTGCAAAGTCCTCAGGCGCCCCGAGCGAAGTATAGAACGACTTACGCTCGGGCGCCTCGTTGACCCACGCCACGGGTTCGGTGATCTCCGGCTTTCCATCGATCGTTCCCGTCAGAAGCGTCGTCGTCTTGGGGCCGAGCTCGCGGCACTTGTAGAGGTGCGATTCAAACTTGAGCGCGCCCTCCGGAATGCCTGCGAGAATGGCATGGGCCTTGGCTGCAGATGCGCGAGTTACGAGCGTGGCCGGTCCTTTGCCGTAGTGGTTCTGATACCAACCGCCGAAGATATCGCGGTCGAAGGTCGGCCATGCGACCAGGCCTGTATCGAGCTTCTTGGGATCCAAAGCATGACTCGCCGTCCGGATGCCCAGCACCGGCTTGCCGCTTTCCGCGAATGCGCGAATCGCCGCCATTTGCTCGGGCGGCAATCCGCGCCGTTTGATAGTGATGAAAAGAGCGTCGGCCTTCTTCAGCTCGGCAAGCTGCGGAAAGTTGAAGGGCTGATTCGGGTCGTCGATGAGGTAGGTGCAGCGAATGCCACGGGGCTCGAGTTCCGCTTTCGCCCACGCGGGCACGGTGCGCGCCGTCTCGTATTCGGTATCGCCGACGAGAAAGACAACATGGGGCGGACGATCGCCGGCGAACCGGAATGGCTCCCCGCCGAGGAGCGCGTTGCTGGCGATCGTCGGGCACCAGAACTTCTCGACGTGCTGCACCATCAGTTCCGTGCCGGCGAAGTGGTTCACCCACGGCCTCTGCGCGGGATTGTACATCGTGTCCGTCAAATCACGGACGAGCGCGACGTTCAGCCCCTGCGCCGTCAGTTGGCGAATCGCGAAGGGGCGGCCGAGCACGCACATGTTGAGGTGCACCCCGCACACGAGGACGTTTTCAATCCCTCGCTGCCGCATCAGGTAGTACGCCTCCGCATTGTCCGTGAGCGCGTCGCCGTCGGCGATTTCGATCGCGGCATGCTGACGCTTCCACGGATACGGATCGCCTTTCTTCCACGTCGTCGGGCAGTCGCACCCGCCGTCTTTGTCATCGATCGGCAGCGGCGCCTCCTTCTCTGGATCCAGAAAACACCAGCGCTTGAGCGGCACCTTGGGCTCCACCACCGGCGCGGATTGCGCAAGTTTGCGTGCCGACGTTTCGTCATAGAACTTCGTCACGTCGCTCGGGCAATGGACGATCAGCGCGCCTTTCGCCCGAAGTGCCTTGGCAAAGGCGTCGACTCTCGGGGCGAGTTCTCCCACGCGCGCGGCGGAGTTTGGACACGTGTGCGTGTCCCACATGTCGCAGATGATCAGCGCGGTCTTCGCCGCGTTCCAATTCGTCGGTTTCTCCGAGACTTCGCCGGCTTTGGTTCGAGAACGAAAGTTTAGCGCCATCGTCTCCGCCGAAAGCGGGAGGATGGCGAAGACGTGCGCGACGACTAGAAGGAGCAGGCGGAATGGCATACGTTCAGAGGACTCTGACCACAAAAGCACCCGCACCTTTGAACTCCTGCTCCGCAGACGCAAGGCGGCGCGCATTGCCGCCATCAATTTGCCAACGATGCCTACACGCCGGGACGCCGGCGATACGCCTGGATTCGACCCGAGACGCCGCTCAAATAGACCTGTTTCTGATCTTCCAGTCGCGTCAGAATCCACGGATTGGCCGCGTTATCGCCGTTCTTCGCGAAGACGATGTCGTCAGCGATGTAAACGCAGCTGTGATAGGACCCGCCATTCGGCCCATCGATGAAGAACAGCTTGTCACCGTAGCGGTAGGGCGGCTCGACCGTCTCGTAACTTTCCAGCAGGTGGCTCGCGGCGAGGCGCGTATCAAGAAAGCAGTCCTGCGCCT
>CBHXZU010000670.1:0-3890 GCA_966125105.1 uncultured Prosthecobacter sp. | reverse complement strand
CGACCTGGTGCTCGCCCGCGAAGTACGGGAGTCGCACCAGGCGGTGGGATACTTGAACGACGGCACGATGATCGTGGTGAACCATGCGCGGGCCTTCCTTGGCAAATCGGTGAAGGTGAGCATTAGCAGCGTGCTGCAGACGAGCGCGGGGCGGCTGTTCTTCGCTGAACTGAAGGCTGCCGCTTAGCTGGCTTCCCTCCGGGAAGCACACGCACATCTGCTGTTCCGGTGGGCACGCTCGTGACTCGCGTGACCACCGGCGACACGCTTTGAACCGCCTGGACCCAACCAGAGCCACATCTCGGACTGCGCCACCGGCGATGTTGGAATCCGTTTTAAGGCCAGCGACGCTGTTCCGCTGCTCGCACCAAGGCACATCGCGCTTGCCAGCATTGTCCGTGGGACAGACAACGCCAGAGCCAATGGCGAAGGTCTCGGCGATCATCCTCATTTACGACATCCGCGGCTTTACGGCTGCCTCGAAGAAACTGCCCGCTGGTGAACTCGGAAAGTTCGCGACGGCAGCACACAAATCCATCCTCGAGCTCTTCGCGCGGTTTCCGCCGACTTTCGTGAAGAACCTCGGCGACGGTCACCTGCTGATTTGGGAGACCGACGACGAGCCGGACAAGGAACTGGTAAAGAATGTCATGGAAACCGCCACGAAAGCGCGGGCGGTTTTTCCGGCATTTGTCGCCGGGCATTTGAAGGCGCCCGAAAACGCCGGGCAAAAGCTCCCGACACAGGTGGGGATCGGATTGGTCGCGGGAGAGGTCTCCAAGTCGGACGATTATTACGGCGTGGCGGTAAACCTCGCAGCGCGACTGCAAAACATGTCGCGCCCGGAAGGCCTCGCGATGGACGAAAAGACATTCGCGCTCGCAGGTGATCGCGAGGAACTGATCAAGCGCGTGTTTAAGAAGGCAAAGGTTAGCCTTAAAGGGCTGGGAAGCACTCGCGTGTGGGTGGATCGGCCATTCTCCTGGGCGCGAGTCGGCCACGCAGCACTGCCCTACATTATCGCGGTGTGCATCCCGCTCATTTACGTGCTGCTCGCGGATGCGCGTGTGCCTTTGTTGCCCGGCGGCGATTCGATCCGGACCTGGCTGGATCATCACGAAACGACCCTTTTTCGCCGGCTCATCCCGATGGCAAAGTTCCAGACAGCCGCCGACGCTGACCGCCGCTACATCGCAGACGCGTTGATCAAGGCGCGGCTCCCCAATGGAATGATCGCAGTAAACTTGAGCGATGTGAGCGGCGAGAGCGATGTTTGGGGCACTTCGCAGGCCATCACCGGCTTACTAAAGACGCCACACCTCGACGCGACCACCCGGCGCGATCTCATCTCGGTTTATGATTATCTCTTTTCGAAGGAGATGTTCATCGAAGGCTACGGATGGCTCGCGCATTTCGGCGAGAGCTACACGGAAGCGGAACCGGGGCTCTGGACGGTCGCGGCGATTTCCTGCGCGCTGGGAACACCAGGCCTGCTCGAAGGCGAACGACGCGCGCAATTTGAAGGCTACCTCCGCAAAGCGCAGGACGCCGTGATGATCTACCGGCCGCTCGACACCGGCGGCTGGAATATTTTCCCGAACCAAAAAGATCTTCATTATTACAGCCCGTATTCCACCACCCTGGCGCTGCTCGCCTTGTTGGAAGTTCGCGCCGCCGGTTTGCCGTGGCAGGGCAGCATGGAAAAGCGCGATGCGCTCCTGGCTTCGACGGCGCAATTCCTCGCGAATCTTTTCGAAGAAAAGGAGCAGAAGAAAGGCTGGCGCCGCACTGCGGCCAAAGCGGAACCGATTTCCGAGGGGCTCACGCTTCAGATTTACGCCGAACTCCTTCGCGCCGAAGCAGAGGCGCATTTTCAACTACCCGCTGCGATCGTGGAGGAAATTCCCAAGCGACTGAAGAGCCTCGAATACCGTGATTCGAAGGACGACGCTTACGATATGGGAGAGTATCGGGTGGCTTTCACCAACCACGAGCAACCTCCACGGGCAATGAATGGAGGCGAAGGGATCAACTTCCTGTGGCACCCATGGGGTGTGGACACCGCAGTGCGTTGGCTGGAACGAGCGAAGCACGTTACTACTCCGCCGGAGAATGTTGCTGTCGTGAACCGAGTCCTGGAGGCGCTCCTGATCGAGCCTAAAATGTCGGCAAAGAAGCGGGAAGAAGCGACGAAAGCCTATTCCTTCGTCGGCGGAGAAGCGGTTTACGGGCTTTCCGCCATACCCGCGCCCGCGCAGCCGGCGGCAGCTAAATGATGCTCCCAGCGGCTGATTCCTAGGCGGAGCTCGCCTCAATCGCACATTGAACAGGCGCCTCTGCGCGATGTCTTAGCAACTTACCGGCGCTGACCGGTGTTGAACCGCCCGTCCTCATGCCGAATTCTGCGCTCCCGAATCTCCCGCGACGCGGGTTGACCGTGCCCTCGGGCACAGTTACATCACGCCGCGTGTCGCGCCTACCGAAGGTCCTGTTTTCCACCCTGCTTGCTGCTGCCGCTGCCACGGCTCTGGCGCAGAATCCTGCCACCCCCGCTGTACCGCCCGCTGGACCTACCCCGGTCGTGCCGGTTCCCGCCCCCGCGCCGGGAACGCAACGTCCTGTCGTAGCGCCCGCGGGAACACCGGTCGCCATGCAGGCGAATGTGAATGCGCAGGAACCGCTGGAGCAGCTCCAATTCCCGAACACGGACATCAAGGATGTCCTTGAGTTCTACGGCCAGCGCACCCGCCGCAAGTTGATCTATAGCAACCAGCTCGTCGGCTCGATTTATCTTTCGGTCAATAACGTCACCCGCACGGAGGCCGTTAAGCTCATCGAAATGTGCCTTGCGATGAATGGCTTTTACATCGTGCCGACGGAGGACCCGTCGATCTGGCGCGTGACCGGCGTGGGGCAGAACCCAAAGAGTGTGGGCGTCCCATTCATCGATGACGAAGCGCAACTCCCCGCCGACGACCAGGTGGTGATGTTCCTCTTCAAGCTGAAGTACCAGGACCCCACCGAACTCGCGCAGACGCTTTCGCAAGGGGTGCTTGTTCCGAACCAGGGGCAATTCACCTCCGTGGTGCCGTTGCCGAAGGCAAACTCGCTGCTCGTCACTGAATCGACCTCGATCATCCGCACGCTCATCCGCGTAGTGCGGTCGATCGACGAGAAGCCGGCGGAAGTCGTGAGCGAATTTATCTCGCTGACGCATGCGCAGGCGGAAGACGTGGTGACAAACCTGGAGAAGCTTTTCGAGAAAACGCAGACCCAGCAGCAGGGCGCGGTTCCGGGCGCGGTCCCGGGCGTTCCGACCCAGCCGCGCGTGCAACGCACGGTGGTGGACGGCCAGGGCAATCCCCTGCCGACAACGGGCGGCGCCCCCGCCGACGGTGCGGTTTCCATCGAAATCAACGGCGGCGCCTCGGGACTCGGCCCCACGGAAGACAACATCGTGATCGGGCGCGTGAAGTTGACCGCCGACAAGCGCACCAACCGCATCCACATCGTTTCCCGACCGATCAACATGAAGCTTATCCGCGAGCTCGTGTTGGAATACGACGCGAACGTCGCGTTGCCGGCGCCCTACGTGCGTCCGCTCCGTTATCGTCCGGTGCAGGAAGTGATCGATGCGCTGGTTTCCGCGATCGCGGATCCGGGCGACAAATCGGGCGTCGCAGGCGCGGGCACTGCGGGTACCGGCACCGTAGGACAGCGGCCTACTGCGCAAACCGGCGCCAATCAAAACACGTCGAACTTCGGCAACAACCGGTTTAACCAAAACGCTTCCAGCTCCGGCTTCGACAGCAGCGGCGGCACCAGCGCACTCGGTGAGACGCTCTCGGTGCAGCAAGTCGACACGGACATCCAGTCCATGCAGGTCGGCA
>CBHXZU010000669.1:0-3900 GCA_966125105.1 uncultured Prosthecobacter sp. | reverse complement strand
CCGCCGGCGCTGGCTTGGTCTCTGGAGCAGTTGGCCGGGTATTGGGGTTGATCGACGGCGAAGTGGGGAGCGTCGGCTTCGGCGTGGTCGTCGCCACCTGCGGTTCGGGCGTCGGCGCGTGCGGCGCGTAATCGCTAGTTAAAAACCAAATCGCAGCGCCGATCAGGGCGATGACAACCACAGCGAAGATACCGACGGAGCGAGAGTTCATTCTTTCGGGGTGGTTAGATGGCACAAAGGGTAGCTGCGTTCAACCGCGGCTCCCGACTAGAGGTATCCGGCCGTGTGGAGGCGCTTGGTGAGGTCGCTCTGCCGGGTGAGCTGTTTCGCATAAGTCTCCCGGTAATCATCGTTTGGCTCACACCGTGTGTCCGCATCCAGCATGACGTATTTCTCAGCCAGATCACGGAAGCGGGTCGGTTGGCCCTCCGCAGCCGAGCAGGCATAGGCGGCTTGCAGGGCCGCGCCAAGCGCCGCGCCTTCCGCGCTCTGCAGGCAAACCGTGGGCACCCCGAAGATATCCGCGCAAATCTGGCGCCAGATCCCGCTTTTGCTCCCGCCGCCGGTGAGCCGGATTTCCGTGGGCTGGATCCCGAGTTGGCGGAATCGATTGAGTCCGTAAGCCAGGCCAAGCGTCGCGCCTTCCATGACTGCGCGCGCCATGTAGCTGGGCTCCATGGTTTCCATGTTCAGCCCGTGGAAAAGACCGGTGCCCTTTGGCAGGTTCGGAGTCCGCTCACCGTTCAGGTAGGGTAGGAAAACGAGGCCGCCCGCGCCGGCAGGAGTGTCCGTCACGCGTTTTTCCAATTCATCGTGGGACCAATTGAACATCTTGCGCACCTGCTCCGTCGCCACCGTGACATTCATCGTGCAGACCAGCGGCATCCACCGATCGGTGCTGTCGCAGAATGCGGCGACTTCACCTTCAGGATCCACCACAGGTTCGTTGCTGAATGCGTAGAGCGTGCCGCTCGTGCCGAGGCTCGCGGTGACGACGCCCGGCTGCACGTTGCACGTGCCGATCGCGCCCATCATGTTGTCGCCGCCGCCGGCGGAAACGACCGGGCTCTTGGTGAGACCCCACGCCTCGCGGAGATCGTCCTTCAGCAGACCGAGCGCGCGCCGGCTGCTGGAAACCTGCGGAAGACACTCGTGCAGGTCGGAATCGATGAAATCGATCAAGGGCTGGCACCACTCCTTGGTGCGGACATCGAGGAGGCCCGTGCCGCTGGCGTCGCCGTATTCCATGCCCTTTTCGCCGGTGAGGAAGAAATTGATGTAATCGTGCGGAAGGAGAACGGTCCGGAGGGCCTTGAAGTTCTTCGGCTCATTCTGCTTCAACCAAAGGATTTTCGGCGCGGTGTAACCGGGCGGGATCGCGTTGCCCGCGAGCTTGATGAGCTCGTCCATCCCGCCGAACTCCGCCTCGAATTGCTTGCATTGATCGATCGTGGACGTGTCGCACCACAGCTTCGCCGGACGAATGACTTCGTTCTTCTTGTTGAGCGGAACGAATCCATGCTGCTGGCCGCTGACGCCAATCGCGCGCACACGATCCTTCTTTTTGCCAAGTTGCTGGATGCAGGCGCGGACGCAGTGATCCACGGCGTCGATCCATGATTGAGGCTCCTGCTCGAGGTGGCCGGGGGGGAGTCCCTCGATCAATCCATACGCTTGGGAAGCACTCGCCACGATTTTGCCGCTCTCCATGTCGAGAGCGATGCACTTCGTGCTTTGCGTGCCACTATCAATGCCGAGGGCTATCATAATTTAAACAGAAGGTGATGCTGTGTGGATGCCGCAAGCGTGCTCAAGGCAGAACTTTGACGCGGCAAAAAGGGCGGATTGACCGGAGGCGCTTCCTGCGACCTCAGGCGCAGCCGGAACCGGCCGCGGTTTTTGGATAAGTGCCGAGGATTTTCACGAGCGTGCAATGATTCGCCAGTTCATCGAGCGCTTCTTTCAGCGGCGACTGCTCGGCATGGCCGTCCACGTCGACGAAGAAGAAATACTCCCATGCCTTGCGCTTGCTGGGCCGGCTCTCGATTTTGCTCATGCTGATGCGCAATCGATTGAACGGCTCGAGCGCATGGAACAAGGCGCCGGGTTCGTCGCGGATGCAGAACATGAGGGACGTGCGGTCGTCGCCAGTCGGCGGCGAAGCCGACTGACTGAGGACCAGGAAGCGCGTGGTGTTGTTCGGGTTGTCCTGCACGCTGCGCTCGAGAATGGGCAGGCCATGCTCCTCCGCGGCCATTCGTCCGACCAGGCAGGCTGAGTTCGGCTCGGAGGCGGCAAGTTCCGCTGCGCGAGGCGTGCTGCCCACTTCCACCAACTCGACGTTCGGCAGCGTGCGCTGCAACCACTGGCGGCACTGGCCGAAGACTTGCGGGTGCGAATAGACCTTCCGGATCTCCGGGATCGGCACTTTCGACGCCAGGTGGTTTTCGATCTTCATCAGGATCTGCGCGCAAATGCGCAGGTCGCTATCCATGAAGACGTCCAAGGTGTGGTTTACCGCGCCCTCGGTGCTGTTCTCGATGGGAACCACGCCGTAATCCGCGCGTCCGCGGGCCACGCTGTCGAAAACATCCGCGATCGTCACCTGCGGCACGTATTCGATGCTCGCGCCGAAGCGGCTGCGGGCGGCCTGGTGCGTGTTCGTCGCGTGCGGGCCGAAATAGGCGATGGTGAGGTCTTTTTCCAACGCGAGCGCCGCGCTCATGATCTCGCGGTAGATGGCGCGAATGCTTTTCTCGGGCAGCCGGCTGTTAAGGTCCCGCGCCTTTTGAGCGAGCCCTCGGAGCACCTGCTCCTCGCGCTCGGGCGCATAGATGGGCTGGCCCGCGGCTTTTTTGATGACGCCGACCTCGTGCACGAGATCCGCCCGCTCATTCAGCAGGCGGATGATCTGCTCATCCACGACGTCGATCTTCTTTCGAACTTCAGAAAGGTCCACTGGTAACTAAACTTTGGATTCAGGAGCCGATTCGTCGGCGGGCGGTTCTGCCGGTTCCTCTGCTTCAGCTTGGCTTATGGAGGAGTCTTCTACAACTGGCGGCTCTTCGCTTGCAGCAACGTCGGAAGGTTCCGTGGCAGCGCCTTCGTCGATCACTGCGGCATCGCTGGCTGGGTCGGCCGGCGCAGCATCGGGGCTCACCGCGGCGTCGTGCGCGCCCGGTTCGGGCGCCGCGGGGTTCTCGCCTGTTTCGGCAGGGGCTCCTTCGGCGGCGTCTTTTTTCTTTCGGCCCTTCTTCGGCTTTTCACCTTCGGCGCCGGGTTCGCTGGATCCCTCGGCAGGGATTTCCGGTTTCGGCAAAGGCACTCGCCTGAGTTCATCCGCGTTGGGGAGCTCTTCCACCTTCTTAAGGCCGAAGTGCTCGAGGAAATATTCCGTCGTCTCGTAAAGGAGCGGCCGCCCCGGCAACTCCGCGCGACCGGCAATCTTTACCAGGCTGCGGTCGAGCAGCACCTGCATCACGCCATCGACAGCCACGCCGCGAACCGCCTCGATATCGGCCCGCGTGACCGGTTGCCGATAGGCGATGATCGCAAGCGTTTCCAGGGCCGGTCCGCTCAAGCGCGCGGGCCGCGATTCCGGGTAAAGTTGCCGCACCCATTGTCCGCTGGCCGGAACCGTCGCAACCGCCCAACCGGAAACTTGCTCGACGATTTGGAATGCTCTCCCCGTCTGCTCATATTCCGCTCGCAGAAGATTCAGTTGCGAGGCCACCTCTTCGTCCGTCGCGTCGCCCATGGCGATCACGTCGAGTTCCTCCGTCTCCGCTGCGGCGCCGCGCAGAGCTTTCCGAATCTCTTCGATCGTCATCGGCTTTGGCGAAGCGAAGACGAGCGCTTCAATCGCTTGTTTGAGCGTGAGCATACCAACCTTTAGACGCG
>CBHXZU010000668.1:0-3904 GCA_966125105.1 uncultured Prosthecobacter sp. | reverse complement strand
CAGCATCCTTGCAGAGCCAAGTGTGGCGGTGGTCGACAAGAACGTGGATGCCAAGGGCACGCGCGCTGTGGCGGAGGCCTATCTCAAGTGGCTCTACAGCGACGAAGCGCAGGAGATCATCGGCAAAAACTTCTATCGGCCTCGCTCGGAGAGGGCGCTCGCGAAATACGCCGAGTTCTTCCCGAAGATCGAACTGGTGACGATCGATCGCGCCTTCGGCGGCTGGAGCAAGGCGCAGGCGGCGCACTTCGCGGATGGCGCCGTGTTTGACCAGATTTACCAGAAATAGTCATGGGAGCCGCACTTCATTTTCGCGACGCGCTCTCCGAGCGCGGCAGCACCAGGGTTCGTGAGGCAGCTTCGCTCGTGCTGCTGAGCGTCAAACGCCAGGAACAGCTCAGTGTTCGCCAACTCCTGCTGCCCTTGCTGACGCAGGCGATCTACTCGCACTGCCTCACCGCGCACGCGGTCGGAAGCTGGCTGGTGAATGGCGAGCGGCATTGGCTGCCGCGGTTTCACTTCCAGCGGACACGCGTTCGCAAGCCGCGCATCAAGGTGGGCATCTTCGCCGGCATTCACGGCGACGAGCCGGCGGGCATTCTCGGCTTGATGGATTTCATCCGCGAACTGGATGAAGATCCGGAACTCGGGCGCGCGTTCGAGTTGTTCATCTACCCAATGTGCAATCCGACCGGCTACCTGGCCCGGTCGAGGGAGTCGGCGAGTGGCAAGGATCTGAACCGCGAGTTTTGGCGCAATTCCGCGGAGCCGGAAGTGAAGGCGCTCGAAAAGGAAATCCGGGAGCACAAGTTCGATGGCATCATCGCGCTGCACAGCGACGACACGTCGCCGGGTTTCTACGGCTACGCTCGCGGCTCGGTGCTGGCGAATCACCTGCTCGTGCCGGCGCTCGTCGCCGCCGAGCAGGCGCAGCCGCGCGATTGGCGGCACTTCATCGACGGGTTCCGGGCGGTGAATGGAATCATTCACGACTCCTACGACGGTATCCTGAGCGCCCCGCCGGAACAGCATCCGCAACCCTTCGAGATCATTCTCGAAAGTCCCGCGCGCACGCCGCTCTCCGAGCAGCGTCACGCGTTCACGTTGGCGCTCCGGGCGATTCTCTCGGAGTACCGCAATCTCATCACGTTTGGCGGCGATCTCTGATCTCCGTCGCAATTTCTGCAACTACGCAGGTTCATAGGCCGCGCCGGGACGCTCGAGAGGGCGTTCCGGCTCCGGCCGTGATCCAAACGCCATCGATCATCTCTACTTTTATGCGTCCCCGATTTGCCCATCTCGAAAATCCCCGCATCGACCACGATGCGGGCGACACGTCCGCAGCCAACGAAATCCTCGAACCGGTCTTCGAATGCGCTCGTGAAAGCGCCAGTCTCCTGGCCAGTCGCCGGACGGTGATCGTCGGGGAGACCGAATACGAGCTTCCGCAATTTCTCCTGCTCGGCGCTCGCGGCGGAGGGGTGCCGATTCGGATCGGGTTGTATGGGGGGCTCGACGCGGAGCAACTCGACACGGTGATCGCGGTGAGTCGCCTCCTTTTGCAATTGGAACTTAGCCCGAAGCTGGCGCAGGATTTTGCGATCTTCGCCTATCCAGTCGTGAATGCTGCGGGATTTGGTTGGGAAGGGGAGCCGCTATCCAGTTTTCGTCAGCGGTTCGCGCACGGGAGGGATGCGGACGTGCAATTCTTCCAAAACGAATTGGCGACATGGAAGCCCGATGGCTTGATCTTCCTGCGCAGCAGCGGCGCGAACGCGGCGCTTTCCGCGACGGTGCGCAGCACGTTGCTCGCCGAGGAGGTTGTGACTCCGGCGCTTGAAGCTCTCTCTCCGTCGATCCCGGTCGCGCCGACGAGCGTGAAGGTTTTGCCGGATAGCAGTGCTGCCCGGACCAGCGATTTTCAGTCAGGCCGCCTGTTGCCGCACCCGGTGACCAGCCCGTGGCCGTTCGAGATCGAGCTTTTTGCGCCCGACGCGAGCGCGGAGATCCGAGTGCGGGCGCTCTTCCTCGCGGTCGTCGAAATCTTGCGACGCTATCGCAGTTTTGTGGCGCACGCGGGCTCGCTTTGATCTCAGTGGGACGCGCGCGGGCAATGTCGCTCCTACGGGGCTCTGCGTCATCTAACGCGTGAAGCTATAAACAGGCCGCTCCTACGGAGCTGGGGAACGCGTTTCATGCGCGAGGTGTGACAGTCTATTTACGGGAGATGTTGCGCACTAGATTTGTTCCCGCCTTCCGTTGCACCTAGTTCCTTTTTTAAAGGGCCCGTCCTGGACCGCTCTGGCGAGCCGCGCAACGGCGCAAGCGTGCTTGTCGCGGGCGTCGCGGAGTAATTCATTCCGCTTGGCCACGATGTTCTCACCCCTTGTCTTTCGCTAGTTTCCTGCACGCGGGCCACTACTTTGGTGATTGTAAGTTGCACTGGGTCTTTACGGCGCGGGCTTCTTAGGCACCATGCAGCCATGGAGTTCAAGGTAGGGGCAGAGTTCAAGTATGAGGTGAAACAACGGAGCACCGTCATCCTCAACGTTCACGCGCTACGCACGCCGAGCCAGGAGATCCTGGAGGAACACTTTTCCGTCGAGCCGAAGGTGCGCTGCGAAGAATTTCTCTCGAACAATGGGGAGAACCGATTCGTGCGGCTCGAGACGGGCAAGGCGACGAAGCTCTCCGTGAACTATTCCGCGCGCGTGGAGACGCACGTGACGGCGCACAAACGTGCCGACATCGATGCGGTCCCGATCGTCCAACTCGATCGCAGCGTCATCCCGTATCTATTTCCCAGCCGGTATTGTCAGTCCGACCAGCTGGGGCGTCTTGCCTGGGGCAAGTTCGGCATGATCGAGCACCCCTACGAGAAAGTCGCGGCGATCACGGATTGGATTCACGGCAATGTCGAGTACCTGCGCGGATCCACGAACTCGGCGACCTCGGCGTTCGACACCGTCACGCAACGGGCGGGCGTCTGCCGCGATTTCGCGCATCTTGGGATTGCGCTGTGCCGCGCCCTTTCCATCCCGGCGCGCTATTTCAGCGGGTATGCCTATAAGCTCGATCCCCCTGATTTCCACGCCTGCTTCGAGGCCTTCATTGGCAACCGCTGGTACATCTTCGATGCGACCCGTCTCGCCCCGCTCAACGGGCTCGTGCGCATCTCCATGGGACGCGATGCCGCGGATGCCTCCATCGCGACCGTCTTTGGCCGGATCGTCTGCACCTCCATGTCGGTCACCTGCCAATTGCGCGAGGCGAAGTTCACTCCTTGGACTCATCGCAAAACGAAGCTACAAGGGTTATCGTTAGACGGGTGATCGTATGGCGAATGTCGACGGCATCGAACCAGGGATGCTCCGGATTCTGCACCGGACGAATTATCGTTATTCCAAGCCGACCACGTTTTTGCCCCACCGCCTATTGTTGAGACCGAGGGAAGGTCACGATTTGCGCGTGGAGCGCATGAAGTTTGCAATTTCGCCCGCGCACCACTTGCTTTGGAGCCGCGATATCTTTGGCAATTCCGTCGCGACGATCGTGTTTGAAGAACCTGCGGAAGAATTAAGCATCGAAAGCGACGTGCTCGTGCGGCGCTTTGCGCTGAGCACGTCGCAGCTGGTCGCCACGGAAATCCCGGCGCTTTATCCACCGCAATATAACCCGCTCGAGTTCGCCATGGTGGGAGCCTACACGGCGCCGGTTTATCCGGAGGATGCGGCAACGCTTCAACATTGGCTGGGCATGGATCTCGAGCCGATCCTCGGGAAGCACCTGGATGAACTGATGATCCAGCTCACGCGGCGGATCTTCAACACGATCAAATACCGTCGACGTGAGGAGAAGGGCGTGCAGTCGCCCGCGACGACGCTCTCGCTCGGCAGCGGATCGT
>CBHXZU010000667.1:0-3917 GCA_966125105.1 uncultured Prosthecobacter sp. | reverse complement strand
AGCCGGTCGATTGGGAGCGCGCGCTCATCCTCTTTTGCGAACCCTTCAAGGAGATCAAAAAGAAGCACGGTCCGGAATCCCTCGCCTTCCTCTCCACGGGCCAGATCGTCACCGAGGAAATGGCGATGCTCGGCGCTCTGTGGAAGTTTGGCCTCGGCTTCGTGCACTGCGACTCGAACACGCGCCAGTGCATGGCGACGTCGCACGTGGCCTACAAGCAGTCCTTCGGCTTCGACGCGCCGCCATTCACCTACGCGGACTTCGAAGAAAGCGATGTGCTGATCTTCGTCGGCGCAAATCCGTGCATCGCGCACCCGATCATGTGGCAGCGCGTGCTCCGCAATCGGAACAATCCGCAGATTCTCGTCGTCGACCCGCGGAAGACCGAGACCGCGATGGCGGCGACGCAGCACTACCCGATCAAGCCCAAGAGCGATCTCGTGCTACTCTATGGATTGGCGAACATCCTTATTGCGGGCGGGTGGATCGACAAAGAATTCATCGCCAAGAACACGACCGGCTTCCGCGAGTTCGCGGAGTTTGTCACCCACTTCACCACCGAGCGCGTGAGCCATGAGACGGGCCTGAGCCCGGACGCGATCTGGCGTTTTGCCCAGACGATTCGCGACGGCAAACGCGTTTCGTTCTGGTGGACGATGGGGGTGAATCAAAGCCACGAGAGCACACGCACCGCGCAGGCCTTGATCGCGCTCGCTCTGATTACCGGCAACATTGGCAGGCCCGGGACGGGCGCCAACAGCATCACCGGCCAGTGCAACGCGATGGGCTCACGCCTTTTTGCGAATGTGAGCAGCCTCCTCGGCGGGCACGATTTTGCTAATGAAGCGCATCGCGCCAAGGTCGCGAAGATCCTCGGCATTCCGGACGAGAACATTCCCACGCAGCCGAGCATGGCCTATGACCAGATTATCGACGGCATCGAGTCAGGAAAGATCAAAGGCCTGTGGGTCATCGCAACGAACTCGTCGCATTCGTGGATCCAGCAGAGCCGCTTCAACGCGCTCCTGAAGAAACTCGATTTCCTCGTGGTGCAGGATCTTTATAGCACCACGGAGACGGCGCAGCGCGCGGACCTGGTTCTGCCGGCAGCGGGTTGGGGCGAGAAGGAAGGCACGCTGATTAATTCCGAGCGCCGCATCGGCCTCGTGAAGAAAGTGCGCCGCGCGCCGGGGCAGGCGCTCGCGGACTTTCACATCTTCCAACTCATCGCGCACTACTGGGGATGCGCGACGATGTTTGCGCGCTGGTCTTCGCCAGAAGCGGCATTCCGCCTCTTGCGCGACATCTCACGCGGGCAGCCGTGCGATATCACCGGCATTACCGGATACGAAATGATCGACCACTGCGGCGGCATCCAGTGGCCGTGGAAGGAGGCGCACCCCGGCATGGAAGAGCAGGTCATTCCTACGCAGGAGCGGCGGCTGTTCGAGGACGGAAAGTTCTTCACCGCGGATGGAAAGGCGAAGTTCCTCTTCGATGAGCCCCGCCCAGTCGCCGAGCCGACGGACGCAGACTATCCCTTTGTGCTGCTGACCGGTCGCGGCACGTCCGCACAATGGCACACGGGGTCGAGGACCAACAAGAGCGACGTGCTCCGCCGGCTCGCGCCGCAGAACTGCTACGTGGAGATCAATCCTGCCGACGCCGAGAGTCTTGGAATCGTCGCCAGCGAGGAGATCACCATCCGCTCACGTCGCGGGCTGATCACCGCGACCGCGTTTGTGACGGAAACCGTCCAGCCCGGACAGTTGTTCATCCCGATGCACTACCCGGAGATGAATACGCTCACGTTCCCGTCGTTCGACCCACATTCACGCCAGCCCAGCTACAAGCACTGCGCGGTCGCGATTGGGAAGCAGCCGGAGTAAGCAAGGCGACCCGCACTAGGTTTTCTTCTTTCGTGGCGGTCTGACCCGCATGGCGGACTTTGTCGTGTAAGCCGTTTCCACGAGCTTCCGGATCACGTCGGCTTTCGCAGCTGAGAGCAGGACGCGAACGCCGATGGCGCGCTTTCCCCAATACAATTCCTCGATGAAGTCGGGGTAACGCTCGAGCGCGCTCACGCGTTCTTCTTCTTCGAGAAAGATGTGCAGAAATTCCCCTCCCGGCGGCGCGGTCGCGACCATTTTTCCGCCGATCCGAAACGACGTGTATTCGAAGTGCGGCTCTTCCGTAACGTCGGGAAGCGACATCGCGAACTGGCGGACCTGGTCGAGCGTCATGGCATTGGTTTACGATCGGGAGGCAGGCATGCCACCCGCGAGAGCTTCACCTCCCGGAAGCCCTTCTTCCAGCACTAGTCACCTCAAGAGGGCGGCTATGGAACGACCATCGTCGCTCTCGCGGGTCGTGTTTCGCCGGCGCTGTTGCGCGCAGTTACGCTTACCTCGATCGAAGATCCGCTGGGCAGCGCATTGAGCAGCACCGCAAGGTCGGCAAACAATCCGACTTCGATCGGTTCGCCGGCCGCAGTCTGCACCTTCCAGCTCACGCGGTAGTCGAGCGCGCGCGCGGATGCTTTGTGCGTCACCATGACCTGGCCCGCGCCGGCAGGAGCGAGCAACAGGCCGCTCACTTCCTCCGGCGCGGATTCGTCGATGGGGCGGCGGAATCCGAACTGGTACCAACGGACGTCGTCGTCAGCCAACAATTGGTCGAGTTCCGACCTCAACCCTGAGATTCGCTCGCGCAGCTTTTGTTCAGCGGCATCGCGATCCTTCGCGGCTTCCTTGTGGGCGACGATTGCGCCGCTCAGCACGGCATTCGCCGTCTCCACGGCGGTCAAGTGCGCATCAGCAAGCGTGGCGGTGATTCCGAGCGGAGCGTTCTCGGCAGCGGGATGCTCGCGCAGGTAATTGCGGATCTCGAAGAGCATGGTGTGCACATCGCCCTTGCTCACGGCGATGGTCGTCCGGCTAAATCCGGCCACCGACCACGCGGGGTTCCAGGTGCGGCCGAGGTGGGCCTTGAAGATATCCACGACTTTTGCGCAAAACTTGCGCCCGACAGCACACGCGGCCCGACGAGCCACCCGGGCGGATTTGACCGCCTCGGACTTCAACGCGACGGCCGCCAATTTGCCACGGTTGACGGGATTTTCGCCCGGATCCCCGATGTAATCGTAGAGATCCGCGCTGATCCGGCTCGGAGTGTTTTGGGCGAGGTCGAGGACGTCTGCGAGGCTTTGCGCCCCGGCCAGCGCTTCGCTGCCGAGACTGATGAGGTCGCCCATTTTTCTTGGTACTGCTCTTGTAGTCATAGGTGTATTGATGCGTTTCGCCCGCGCTGGATTGCCGGTCGATCGACGCGGCGGGAGAATCCGCGAATGGCGAAAAATCGGGAAGAGACTTGTGGGGGGTCCAAAATCACGAAATTCACCCTTAACTCGTTGACTGGGCGTGCGGTGCATGCGGTTGAAAAAAGTTGTTTTTCGCCCCCGCAAGGACTCCCGTCGCCTGCGTCTCCTGGGGTGAATTCCCCGCTTTCTTTCCCGGAGAATCAATGTCGGGGAAGACATCCGGCTCTCCATTCCTCCGGGATTCGAAGCCGCGGAACAACTCCCCGCAGTCGATTCTCCGAGCTTTGATGCCGGGTAACAAATCCCCGCCTGCGATCCACCGAGCAGGAAACGAAGGGAACATTTCCCCGCCCTCGATGCTCCATGCTTCAGAGGCGGAAAACGCTTCCCCGCCTCCACTTCGCCGAAGATCCGTGTCCGGGAACGCCTCCCCGGCTTCATCGTTCCAAAACCCAAGAGAGTCGCGCTCTGCCGGTTCGCGGGGTGGCTCCAGTCCGTCTTTCAGCAGAGGTCTGATCTGGCCTTGGGGGGGAGGGGGGGAAAGTGATACCGCAAGGGGAGAAGAAAAAGGCAGAAGAAAAAAAAAACAGGAGGGGGC
>CBHXZU010000666.1:0-3934 GCA_966125105.1 uncultured Prosthecobacter sp. | reverse complement strand
CCCCGTGTTTCAAATCGTGTTCAACGAACTAAGCGCCGGCGAAATGGCCGCGCTGCCCAAGGATCTCCAGTTGGACCTCCTCGCGGAGTTCGAAGTGCTGCCTGACAACGTCGATGATCTCGATCCCGCCCGCTTCGGTGTGCTCGAGCGCGAGGGCAAAAAACTGCTGCGCTACCGCGCCAAGGATCATCGCATTTACTTTGAACGCACGGCCGAGGGCATCGTCGTGCACCGCGTGCTGCACAAAAACTCCCTCCGCGATTTCATGTTCCGCTCGAAGCTGCCCGTCGGTGAAGACGAGCAACTCAGCAAAAAGGACGAGTTTTGGAAGCTGATCGAGGCGGGGAAAAAGGCCGGCAAAGCACGATGAATCCAAAACTTCTCGCCTGTGTCGTCGTGGTGGTCGCAGTCGCGCACCTCGCGCTGTTCCAGATCATCGATCAACTCCGCAAGTTTGGGCAACCGCGCAAAGCGCCGCCGGCGGAACCTGCCTTTACCACGACGACCTATCGGTATCGCAACGACCAGGGCAAAGATGTGAAGGTCGTGCAGGAATTCAAGATCAGCACACAGTTCGCCGATCCCGAATTGCTCAAGACACTCCCGCCGCCGCCCGTCGCGGTGCAGAAGTAAATCACGCGCACACGAGGGATGAACTTTTTCCCCGATGAGGCGGAGCGGCGCCGGCTGTTTCCCGTCACCGCGTCGAAGACTTTCTTTGCGCACGCCGCCGTCACCGCGCTGCCTGCTGCGGTTGCGGATGCGATGTGCGGGCACATCCGCGCCGGTTCCGAGCAACCGCAGGAGTTCGATGCCGTTCTGCGCGACATCAAGGAAACGCGACGCCTTTGCGCGGAACTGATCGATGCAAAGGCCGAGGAGATCGCGCTGCTTGGCCCGACGTCACTGGGCTTGAGCCTTTTTGCCAACGGCCTCCCGTGGAATGAAGGCGACGAAGTGGTGTGCTACGCGGACGACTATCCCGCAAACGTCTACCCTTGGATCGAACTGCGCCGTCGGGGCGTGGTGGTGCGCTATTTGGAAGCCAAGCGCCCGGGAGAAATCACGCCGGAGATCGTCGCCGCGGCGCTCACGGAAAGGACGAAGCTCGTGGCCCTCGCGAGTTGTCATTTCTTCAGCGGCTACCGGATCGATGTGGATGCCATCGGCCAACTGCTGCACGCCCGCGGCATTCTCTTTTCGGTCGATGCCATCCAGACAATCGGGGCTTTTCCGATCTCGATGAAGCACGTCGATTTCCTCAGCGCCGATGCGCACAAGTGGATGCTCGGCCCGGTCGCCGCGGGAATCGTCTACGTGAAGCAGGAGCACTTCGAGCGCTGCCGTCCCACGCTGCTCGGCGCATGGAATGTCTATTCGCCCAACTTCATCTCCCAGGACGAGGTGCGCTTTGTTCCGACCGCGCAACGCTACGAGCCCGGCGTGCTCAATGCGCCTGGCATTTATGGAATGAAAGCGGGAGTGGAGATTTTCCTGCGCTACGGGATGGAGCGCATCGCGGAGCGCCTGCTCGAATTGAAAGCACGACTCGTCAACGGACTGCAGGCAATGGGCTGCGAGTTTGTCGGACCGACTGCAGGGCCAAATGCGAGCGGCATCACCACCTTCTTTCATCCCGATGTGCCGGCGGCGGATCTGTTCCCGAAACTCCAGCAGGCCGGGATTGTTGCATCTCTGCGCTATGACCGCCAGCGTCAGAGCTACCTCCGCCTCAGTCCTCACTTCTACAACACGGAGGCCGAAGTCGACTTCGTGCTCGAGATCCTGGGCGCTGCAGTCAGGTCCGCATCAGTTTAGAGCCGCTCAGCCATTCCGCGGTTCAATCTTGGTGGGAGTATTGCAAGGAGTGCGACGTTTTTAGGCCCGGTCTCATCGGGCAGGCATTCATTTGGAAAGTCAACGCGGGAACTTTCCCTGGGAAACGGTCCATTCGAAGACTTCTCGCGATCACCTTCTCCGGCCGGCACTCGTCTGAAAAGTTCCAGCGATCACTTTCCCGGGGGAGAAGCTCATTCGAAAACTTCTTTTGGACGGCTCTCCGGGGAAACCATGCGCTGGAACTCTTCTCGCGGTCGCCTTCCCGGGGAGATTGCTCAATCCAAAAGTTCGAACGACCACCTTCCCCAGGAAAGTGGTGACCGAAAGAGTGAAGACGGCCCATTGCGGGCGTGCCGCAGCTCGAAAAGCAGGAATTTTCACCCCCATATCACGCTACAGACCAAGTATTTGCGCTGAATTGTGAATATCTCCGCGTTTCTTGTACATCGCTACCTCATTCCCTGGGCACCAGCGTTCGGGCATCTTCGCTTCACGCCACTGGTTGAGGGAAATTCCGCCTCCGCCAATCGCGAAAAGCAACCACCGAAGACGATGAAAACAACCTCAAACAAAATCCCAAACTCACAGGCGCCGCTGCTTCAGCTCGGCATCCGCGCGATCACCGGCGCGGAAACCCACGGTGCCGACACCGAACTCAAGCACAATACCGCTCCCGATATCGCCGCGGATGTTTACGATCTGGCTGGCAATCCTGCCACGCCCTTAGTGCCCGGCAAACAAGCCCAGTTTAACGCGAAGAAGGAAGCGCTCAAAAGCGCCTATGTTGCACTGCGTGGGGCACGGGCCACGGCCCGCGAGTTTTGCCGGCAAGCCATCGCGTTGCTGAAGGGCACGCTCGGCACGAGCTACAATGGCAACTGGGAAGCTGCTGGCTTTCTGACGCCGTCCCTGGCTGTGCCGGATCACCCCGTGCCGATGCTCCTGCAGTTCCGCCAATACTTTGAGCGCTTCCCGGCGAAGGAGGTTGTGTCGCTGGGTCTCACCGCCGATCAAGCGCAAGCCTGCACCGCCGCAATTCAGGCGGCAGAACTCGCCGTCGCTGCCGCCAAGTCCGAGCGTGTGAAAGCGAAGAAACTTCGCGATGCAGCGCAAAAAGCACTCTATCGCCGTTTGAGCGATCTGCGCAGCGAACTCGAGCAACTCCTGGAGGATGATGATGGCCGCTGGTATGCGTTCGGATTCCATCGGCCGATCGACGGACGGCTTCCCGATCCGGTCGAGGGCATCGAGTTCACCCCGCTCGCGCCCGGCATCGTCGGCGTTGCTTGGGATCACGCCGCTCGCGCGGAAAGCTACCGCGTGAAGTGGTTCATGGAGGGAGGAAGTTCGCCGATCACGGAGGCGGGCCTCTTTACCGACCGGCAATGCACGCTCCTGGGAGTTCCCGCAACCGGCACGATCGTGATCGCCATCAGCAGCCGCAACGGCGCGGGGGAAACCCCTCCTTCCGAGAAACGCATCGTGTCGTCGTAACGGCCATGTAGCATTCGAAAGCCATGATGAAGAAGACTCCTCCAGCGGCGTCCCCCGATGCCTACGTGGCCGCGATCTCCGGGTGGCAGCGTCCAGTCGTCGAAAAACTGCGCGCCGCGGTGACCGCTGGCGCGAAGTTTGAGGAAGTCATCAAGTGGGGACACCTCGTGTATTTCTCAAATGGGCCGGTGCTTCTCATCCGCGCTGAAGAAGCGCGCGTGCTTTTCGGATTCTGGCGCGGCAAGCGATTGCGGGAGATCGATGACCGGGTGAAGGCGAGCGGCAAATACGAGATGGGCACGATTACGCTGCGGGAAGGCGACGAGATCACAACCGCGCAAGCCAAGCGCCTCGCCAAAGAAGCCGCCGCTCTCAACAGGACGCTCGGCAATCCCTGCGGAGATTAGCAGCAGCGAAAAGATCCGACGGCGGAGGCTGGCTGTGAAAGGCGCCACGGGACAAATAGGTCGCATAGGACCTATGGGGGCTTTTCCTCATTGTCCTCCGACCCAAGGTAAGAAGTCAGATTCGCCACAGTCAGAAGTTCGCAAGCGTGCTTGCCGCGGCATTTCTGAACGCCCCCCACACTCGGGTGGATTGA
>CBHXZU010000665.1:0-3942 GCA_966125105.1 uncultured Prosthecobacter sp. | reverse complement strand
CGCGCGATGTCGTTCACGCACATGCCCGCCACGTCGAGCGCGGCCTGCATGCGACTGAATACTTCGCGGACTTGCTCGACCCGGCTCGCCTGCGCTCGCAAGGGAATGGTTTCGCCGATCAGGCAATGCCGAGCATGCGCGTCGTTGAACATGCACCCCGCGATTTGCTCGCCGACGCGGAACCACTCCACTTCCACGCCCGCCACCACAAAGACGTGAATTCCGGCGATCGCGCAGTCCCCAAGACCTTCGCCGTCGATCCACGTGACCGGCCATGTGGTTTCCCCCAAGTCCCGGTGCAAGAGCGCAAGGAACGGCATGCGCAAATTCGCCGCTCCAAAGACCTCCATGCGCACTACGACGCCCCGGTTGTCGCGAAGGAATGCGTCGAACCGGGTGATCATCCTCTGGATCGTGTCGCCCGGCTCCGAGTGGATCGTGATGTGGAGCTCGTCCAACCCATTCCGGCGAACGACAACGAGGTCGGCACCGAGACGATGATGGCGCGTGATCGTCACATCAGGGCGAGGTCGGGCCGGTGGTATTTTAGAAGAGGTTGCCAGCCGGTGAATCGCAAAGGCAGGACTCTGCATTTGATAGGTGTTCATTGGTGTGTCGAAGTTTCGTCCCGATGCTCCACAAACCGTCGAAGCACGGCGTTCACCTGCGACTAACCCCGAAGCAAGGCGCTCCCATTGGCCGTGACCGGCGCTAGTCTTGACCCAGGTCAAGAGTTGGCGCATTCCATTGCCCCATCCGCATTGAATCGGACTCGCCGATCCCCCGCCTCACACCTTTCGATCATCGAATCACAGCATCGCACTCACAACCTCGCGCGCGATCCACTAACGTCGTCGCAAACTCGCGTGCGAACCGGAGCAGCTGCGTCCTCGCTGCCGTGCCACGAAGTGGCAACGAACCCCGTTCTCGAATGCAGGGAAAGAACTCCCTGTCTCTACTTTCGACTACACGGAGCCCATCGAAAGCACCCCGCGAAGCGGCACAAAATGTAGCATAGTCTTCCCAGGCTGTGTGGCTGGCTGCGTCGGCGAAGTGCCACGAAAACTTCTGAAACGATTTTCGGAGCCAAAATGCACGAAAAGCCGGTCATCCTGAGGGAGCCTAAGCGACCGAAGGACCCCGAACCATTCACCAGACCTGTTTCGCCGGCGACGCGGTTGTCGTGAATGGCACGGGGTCCTTCCTCGTGCCTCGTCAGGATGACCGGCTTTTCATTCATCGCATGATGCCGACAGGGAGAACCTCGACGCTCCTCCACGGCCTCTGCTTCACCCATCTCTCACGCAGCCTCGGAAGGCTATGCCACAATTCGCACCGCTTCGCGGATTCCGGGTTCAAACGCCGCCCTACGCAACCTCTCTGATCTCCTCCTCCGCAAGATAACACCCCGGATCCTCCGCCCACGCATTCCGATGGCGTTGCCACGCGCGGACTCGAAATCCGCCGCCGCAAATCGCCCGGAACCGGCAATCCGCACACCGCCCCGATAGTGGGCGGTATTTGCTCCGCAATCCGTTGAGAAGAGCGTCGTCGGTCCGCTGCCAGATCTGGCTGAACGGCTCGATCTTCACATTCGCAAGCGTGTGATCCTGCCAGAACTGATCGGGGTGCACCGCTCCCTGCGTGTCGATGTTGGCTAGACCAACGCCAGACCCATGATTTCCGCCGCCATTCCATTGCAGTAGTTTGAGCGCGCGCGCTGCGGCAGCGCCATCCCGCTGGCTTTGCCGCATCCAGAGATAGGCGCCATCAGCGGGCTGATCCACCGTAAGGACCTCCCGCGTTTGCCCAGCGCGATGCCACGCCTCCACGCGATCCATGATCGTATCGAGCGCCGCGCGCGTTTCATGCGGCTCGAGCAACGATAACTGCGCGCCGCGCCCGCTATAGACGAGGTGATAAAAGCAAACGCGCCGGATCTCCTCGGCCTCGATAAAGTCGAGAATGCGCTCGAGATCGGTCACGGTATGACGCGTCAGCGTGAGGCGAAGCCCGGATTTCTGACCGACATTCCGCAGATGACGGAAGGCCGCGACCGTCTTATCAAACGCTCCAACACGTCCTCGGAACTTGTCGTGAGTTTCACCGATCCCATCGAGCGAGATCCCGACGTAAGCGAACCCGAGCTGTGCAAGCTTGGCGGCCTTCTCCCCGTCGATGAGCGTTCCATTGGTCGATAACGTGAGCCTCAAGCCACGTTCGCGTGCATACTCGGCGATATCGAAGAAGCGCGGATGAATCAGGGGCTCTCCACCGGAGAAAAGCACTCCCGGGACGCCAAACTCCGCGAGATCGGCAATCGTCTCGCGGAACTGCGGCAGCGTGAGCTCACCGGGATAATGCCGCGACGTGGAGTCGGTGTAGCAATGCGCGCAACGCAGGTTGCAGCGGCGCGTAATGTTCCAGACGACGATTGGCTTTCGTTCCGCTGCGGAACGCGGCGCCAGGTCGCCGATGCCGTAACGGAGCGCGTCGGCGGGTTGAGAAACGTTACAGAGAAGGCGAGTCAGGTTGATCATAAATATCGAAGTGTCTCCCGCCGCGCCCCCGCCAACGGCGGCTGGTAAGTGCAGAGCGGTTCCTCGGCGAGGTAGTCGCCGGTCATGGGGTAGGCACGCGCCCGAGATCCGCCGCACACCGCGCGAAACTCGCAGCGTCCGCATTTGCCTTTGAGCCGATCGGCGTCGCGCAGTTCTCGGAAAATGGGCGAGTCGCGATAGACATCCAGCAACTCGTCACCGCGGACATTCCCAGCAGTGAGCGGGAGGAACCCGCTCGGCTGGATGTCACCCATATGCGAGACAAAGACGAAGCCGTTTCCATCATTGATCGGCAGAAGCACGGGCTTGGGTGCACCGGGATGCCGCCGCCATTGCTGCAGGGCAACGCGCCGGTAGTGTTGACCCTCTGTGGTCTTGATCGGGTAGGAAACGCGCAGCGAGAGTTCGTAGAGTCGCTCGAAGAGCGTCTCGAGCTCTTCTCCCGAAAGGAGGTCATCCGTTTTCGCCCGACCTGTAGGGACGAGCTGAAAGACGCTCCAAAGGGACGGTTTGATTTCATCCAACAACTGGATGAAGCGGTCCAAGTCACCGATGTTCTGCCGCGTGAACGTGGTGTTGATCTGCACCTCGAGACCTGCTTCCCGCGCCGCGAAGATGCTCTCCATCGTCCGGTCCCATGTTCCGGGAACTCCGCGGAAGGCATCGTGCGATTGCTGTGTAGCGCCATCGATGGAGAGCGACACACGCTTCAGCCCGACCTCGCGGAAGCGGGAAAGGTCCGCCTTTACGAAACGCGGCGTCGCGCTCGGGCTCATGGCCACCTGCAAACCGCGCTGCGTGGCTCCCGCAATGATCTCGAGCAGGTCCGGCCGCATCATCGGATCACCTCCCGTGAGGACGAATACCTTGGGCTTCGCCCGCGCGACCTGGTCGAGAAACGCCTCCACGGTTTCACCGCGCAATTCCCGCGGATCTCGCCGATGAATGGCTTCCGCGCGGCAATGCAGGCATGCGAGCGCACAGGCGCGCGTGACTTCCCAGATAATAATGAATGGCCGCTCTGCCCACGGACTGGTCATGGGCGGACCATCTCTCCCTCCGGCGCTATCTTCATTGATGTGGATCAAGCCCGGCGCCTCTCCAGTTAATGGATTGGCGAAAACGCGACCGCTTCGATCTCAACGAGCAATTCGGAGCGGCAGACATCGGCATGCGCGTAGATCACCGGCACCGCGCCGATCCGGCGTTCGCAGACTGCGCGGCAGCGTTCGAAGTCCTCGGCGCGCTTCACGTACACCCGCACCTTCGCCAGGTCTGCCAGGGTGGACCCGGCCCCGGTAAGACCGTGTCGTTCGCAGTTCTCCGCATCGATCAGGCGCTCAATGTTCGTGAGCGTCTGCTCGGTTTGCGCCTCCACATC
>CBHXZU010000664.1:0-3952 GCA_966125105.1 uncultured Prosthecobacter sp. | reverse complement strand
GGAATCGGGCCGAACTCGGACCCGTCATGGGATTTGCGGAGGTACCATTTCGTGTCGTCCATAAAATCTTATTGGCCTTCTTTCTTTTCCGGGGCGGGCGTCGTCGCCGCCGCGTCAGCCTTGGGTGGCAGGATGATTTGCTGCCCGATCTGCAGCTTCTTCGGATCGGTGATTTTGTTGAGCTTCTGCAACTCGGCGATTGTCGTGTTGTTCTGCTTGGCGATCTTATCGAGCGAGTCGCCTTTCACGACGATATGGGTATTCGCCGCCGGGCTCACGACCTTGGCGGCGGGCGCCGCGGCAGCCGAGCCTGCGGCAGCCGAGCCTGCGGCAGCCGAGCCCGCGGCGGCCGGAGCGGATCCTGCGGGAGCGGATCCGGCAGGCGCGGGTGCGGGACCTGCATCCGGCGTGTCCTTGTTTTCCGTCAGCGCGGCGGCCGGCGTCGCCATATTGCGGCGTTCCAATTCCCCGCCGAGGCGAGTGATCTGCGTGGTCAAGGCATCGATCTGCTTCGACTGCTGCTCGATCAATTGCCTCAGCGCCTTCAATTCGTCCTGCACCGCGCTGGAGGCAGGGGCACTTGGAGCTGGTTGCTGAGCTTCAGCGACGGGTGAGAACCAGGCGGCCAGCATCAAGGCGCCGCAGCCTACGATGGAGTGGATTCGTGGCGTCATGCACATGTAGTTTTCACTTTCCATGTTGTAACGCAAGAGCGGCGCGTAGTGGCCCTTGCTTTCGCGAACATGGTGGTTACCTTGAGGCCCATGCCAGAGCGGACTCAAAAACCAACTGGACCGGCGCCGTGGGAGAGAAAGCAGGGAGACGGCGATGGGCCCAAGTCCCCGGATGTGCACAAGCCCGATACCCGCAGCATCCTGGAGCGGATGCGCAAGGTGGATCCCGACCAGGCCAGGCGTTACCGCCAGCGCACGGGCCAGTGAGATTTCCCCACGCTCATCCATGAATGGCAAAATTAACCCCGTTCCTGGCCTCGCAGGGACGGCGGAAAACCACGATTTTACCACGGTTCTGCAGAAAAACGGCCTCTATCCCACAGCAGGGGCCCACGCGGACGGGACAGTGGTATCACCCGCCGGGTCCCCTGTGACCCAGACGCAGGCCACCACAATCCTGGCCTTCAAGTTCGCCGACGGCGTGCTCGTCGCCGGTGATCGCCGCGCCACTGCGGGAAACACGATCATGTACGATCGCGCCGACAAGGTGCTGGAAATCGATCGTCACTCGCTCATGGCCATTGCCGGCGTGCCCGCCACTGCGTGGGAAATGGCCCGGGTCCTGGAACACAGTTTCCACTATTTCCGCCGCACGCAGCTCGCCGAGATGAGCCTGGAGGGCAAAGTGCGGGCGCTTTCGAAGTTGCTGCGCGATAACCTCGGCTTCGTCCTGCAAGGCGTGGGCGTCGTCGTCCCGATTTTCGCCACGTATGACAGCGCCGCCGAGGTGCCGCGCATGTACTTCTACGATCCGATGGGCGCGCAGTTTGAGGCCGCCGATTACGCGGCCACGGGGAGCGGCAGTCCGGCCGTCCGCGCCGTGCTGCATTACGAAAACACCTACGCCAAGCGGCCGCTCCGCAAATTGAAGGCGAGCGAAGCCGTGCTGCTCGCCCTGCGCGCGCTCGACACCGCGGCCGAGAGCGATGCGGCGACCGGCGGGGTCGACCGTCGCGCCCGCGTCTTTCCGATCGTGAAAATGATCACGAAGGACGGAATCTCCACCCTTCCCGAAACGCGGCTCGCCAAGATGTACCGCGGCAATCTCGCTGTTTAACCGATCATGCACGAAGAGCCCTTTCGTTGGGTCGAGGCCATCGCCAACCGGCGGGAATACATCGAGGATCAACTCGCGCCGGGGAGCCCCATCGTGGCGCTCACCTACCGCGACGGCATCCTCATTTTCACGCTCAGCCGCGAGCGGCAGAAGCTGTTCGAAGTCTACGATCGCATCGCCATGGGCGGCATCGGCCACCCCGGTGATCTCGAACGCCTCCGCCTTGCCGCCATCGAGGTGGCCAGCACGGAAGGCTTCGCGCGCTCGGCAGACGATGTTTCGCTGCGCCGCCTCGCCAATTTCTCGCTCAGCCCCGCGCTGAAGGCGGCTTTCGAGCAGATTTACGGGCCACCCTTCCTCGCCCGGCTTCTCTTCGCTGAACTCGGACGACGTGGCGCGCCGAATCTTTTTCTGCGTCTCGATTACGACGGCTCGATCCGCGCGAACGGCGGCTCGTTCGGACGCTCCTTTGAGGACTACGGCGTGATTGCCGGCCGCCCCCGCGCCACCGAGCAGATGGAGGAGTTTCTCTCCGGCAAGTCCCTTTCCAACATGGGGCTCGACGCCGCGCTCAAGCTCGCGGCTGATACGTGGTGCGTGGGCCACCTGGCGCTTTCCGACGACTCCGACCGAGATCTCCCAAGTGCCTCGCGGATCGAAGAGCACCGCAAGGCGCAGCTCGCCGGCGTCAGCATCGAAGCTGCCGTGCTGGAGCATAAGGTCCCGGTCGCGGTGACGTATCGGGCGCTTGCGGAATCGAGCGTTCGCGCTGTGCTCGAAGGCTGATCGCTGCTATCATCAGGCCCCCGTGGATTCGAGCGTGCCGCCGTCACCAAAGAAGTCATCGAAGCAATCAGACTTGGTTGCCGACTTGCCTCTTTTTGCCAAGGCCAGGGAGGACGCCAGGAAGGCTGAAAAGGAGCAGCCGAAAGGCGCGCAGAAAGGGATGTCGAAGGAGCGAACGCCGAAAGCGGGAGCACCGAAAGACCTGGAGAATATCACACTTCCCGAAGCTCCGGCGGGCATTCCGAAGACGCCGCCGAAAATGCCACCGCCACGCGTGCCGAAACCGCTCGCGGAAAAGCCCCTCCGGCGCACCCGCTTCGGCACACCGATCATTCCCGGCGTTCCGCCGGCTGAGACCTTCCGCTCGCGCCCAGTCCAGCGCGTCGATTGGAAGAGCCCGGCCACATGGATCCCCGTCCTTGCTTTGGTCATGTTGCTGACCGGTGCCTGGCTCATCCTGCCGGACCCCAACGCGACCTCGTGGGTGTTGCCCGCACCTGACCGCTCGCTGCCGACGGTGGTGATCGATCCCGGCCACGGCGGAAAGGATAGCGGCGCGATGAGCAACGGATTACGCGAAAAAGATCTTACGCTCGACACCGCGTTGCGGCTCGAACGTCACCTTCGCGAGGAGGGATTCCCGGTCGTTCTCACCCGCCGCGATGATCGCTTCCTCGAGCTTTTCGACCGCGCCGAAATCGCCAACCGCATCCCGCGCGCGTTGTTTGTAAGCATTCACTTTAACGACAACACCACAGCGAGCGGCGATGGGGTGGAGACGTTCTATGCCCAGCAAAAAGCCGCGTTCAGCAGCGATGGATGGACGCTCGCCGGTCTGTTTAATGGTCAGGCTGAACCGCCGCCGCTGGATCAAGGCGCCTCCTTTGCCCAAGCCGTGCAGGCGAGCATGGTCGGCTATCTCGGGGTGACTGATCGTGGGGCCAAACCGCGCCAGCTTGCCGTGGTTCGCCTCACGCGTTGTCCCGCGGTGCTGGTCGAGGGAGGTTTTCTGAATAATCCCGCCGAGGCCCGTAAACTCGCTCGCGATGATTACCGCGAGCGGCTCGCCACGGCGATCTCGAGTGGAGTGGCGGCATATATGCGAGAGAAGCTCTCCCCACCGCCCGCCTCCCAAGTGGCGCAACGCTAGTCGAGCCCAGCACTCGTCGGTTTTTATCTTCATCAGTCCGGTGACCAATTTCCAAAGCCGCGCCTTGCAGCAGTAGCTCACCGGAAACGTGCCAGCCCGAAAGAACCCGCCATTCTCGCGTGCGAACCGGAGAGGCGGCGTCCCACTGCCGTTAAGTTAGCGGAGCGGCGCAAAAAGTGAGGTCATCCTGAACGGAGCGGCGAGGAACGAGCCCGAAGTGAAGGA
>CBHXZU010000663.1:0-3954 GCA_966125105.1 uncultured Prosthecobacter sp. | reverse complement strand
GAGCGCTACTGTGCCACAGTATTGGTCCAGATCGCTGTACGGTTCCGTGGCAGGCCCCGCTGGTGGCGGATTAGCCGGTGGCGTGGTTGGCGAAAACGGGTACTCCGGACCGTAGGAATAGGTGGGGCTCGCGCCGTTATCCTTCGCCTCAACGCGCCAGCGAATCATCTGCCCCGGGGCGAGGCCTGTCGTCGGCACGTTCGCGGAATAGAGTCCAGTTGCCGCGTTGAAGGTCATCGGCACGCTCGTCTCCGTCCCGTACATTTGACGCCACTTCAGGACGACCGGGTTCGTCGCGGCGAGAGGACGCAAGGTCGGATTCACACGCGCTGTAACCGTGATTGGCGCGCTCCCGGCGCCGCCGACCGGGCGTGGGGGGTTCTTCGTCACTTGGTCGATGGCAGGACCAATCGTCGTGGTGACCGCGCTATTTGCCGCATTGAAGGTTGGGCTGCTCAGGTATCCGACCGTAGTTCCCGTCGCCACGTCCATTTCGAGCTGCGGGCGAAGGAGCAAGTTGGCGTCGGCTTTCGTGCAATTCAGGACCTGGAAGGCCAGCACATTGGTTCCGGTCTTTAGCGCCGGAAGCGCGTTCTGCAGCGTAACGTTTTCGAAGGTCGTAGCAGACGAGTCGGGTCGGTTGATTGAAAGGAGGTTCACCGAGTCCCAAGCCAGATCCGATGGAGCGAGGCCGTTGCCAATCCGCGTGCCATTCAGGAAACAGGCAAAGCCGTCATCGTATTTCACTTTCAATCGCAGTGCGGCTGCGCTGGTGCCAGTCGGGACGTCAAAAAGATAACGCACGCATAATGATGCGTTCACGTCCTTCATCGCGGATCCGACATTGGTGCCTACCAGGGATAAGAAAACCGGAGTCGTTAATTGATCAAAACCGAACGCGGAGCCGGCCAACCACGCGGTGTCATCGAACCCCGTCTGGCTATTCCAACCTGCCATCGCCGTCGTATAGTCCGCGGCGCTCTCCGGTACATGCGCCCGGCCGTTGGCGGTTTCGCTGACGAGCACGGTCGTCGCATATTGCACCGCAAGACCATACGTGCCGTTGATAAATTGCGGAGGGTATTTTGGCCCATAGTCGTGCTCGACCGTGACGCCGTCCGGCCGGATCAAACCCAGGTATTCGCCGTCTTTATCGAGTTTGAAATTGGTGTGTAGCAACGAGGCGCTCGCCTTGCGGTTCTTTCCCGAGCACCAAACGATCAATCGCGCGCCAGCCGCAAGGTTCACCGCCGGCGCCGTCAGTGGGAAACGCCATTTGCGCAAATCGGTCGCGTCGTCGGTCAGGTACCAGCCGTTGAGGCTGATCGTCGACCCCGTCATGTTCTGCAGTTCGAGCCAGTCGTTCCGCTCCCCATCCTCATCTCGGAATGAGCTCGTCAGGTTGTCCGCCATGAACTCGGTAATCATGACGCTCTGCGCCTGGCTTGCAGCAGCGAGCGCGACGAACACGAAGGTTGTAATGAGGGAGAAGAGTCTTTGCAGCATGAGACGGAGCCATACCGGTGCCACCGGTTTAGACTTTTATCAAGCGGTTGATAACAGAGGATTAAAATGCGACGCGCCTTATCAAAAGGCGCCTTCCTTCGGGTGAGGGTGCTTCGCTTTTGCTTTTGACGGCTCCGTTCACCGATTCATTGTGGTCTGCTTCATGACCGAGATTTGGACATCTGCCCACCCGTGGCTGCGCGAGTTGGTTTCTTACGAACCCGGTAAACCGATCGAGGACGTCGCCCGCGAACTCGGCCTCCCTGCCGACCAAATCATCAAACTCGCGAGCAATGAGAACCCGCTCGGTCCGTCTCCAAAGGCTCTGGCGGCAATGCAGGAAACGCTTCTGCGCTCGCACTTTTACCCGGACGGCGGCGGGTTCTATCTACGGGAGGCGATCGCTCACAAGATGGGCCTGGATCGCTCGAATGTCATTCTTGGTTGCGGCAGCAACGAAGTGATCGAGTTCATCGGGAAGGCGTTTCTCAATCCCGGCGACAACATCGTGGTCGCCCGCCACGCGTTTGCGGTTTACAAGTTGATGGCCACCCTCTTCGGCGCTGAGACCATCGAGGTGCCGGACCCGGATTTCGCCCACGATCTCCCCGCGATGCTTGCGGCGATTACGCCCAAGACAAAGGAAGTCTTCATCGCGAACCCGAACAATCCGACCGGCACGCTGCTTTCCCAAGAGCAGCTCGATGCCTTCATGGCGAAGGTGCCGCCACACATCGTCGTGGTGTTCGACGAAGCCTACTACGAGTTCCTGCCTAACCCTCCGGACGTCCTGAAGTATGTCCGTGAAGGCCGCAATGTCGTGGTTCTCCGCACCTTTTCCAAGATCCAGGGACTCGCAAACTTGCGCATCGGTTACGGCCTGGCGCCGGCTTCGCTCATCGATGTGCTTCAAAAGACCCGGCAGCCGTTCAACGCGAACGGTATCGCACAGGCTGGCGCGCTCGCCGGCCTGCTCGACGACGAGCACCAGATCAAGACCCGCGAACTCACCATCGCCGGCCGTGAATGGCTCCAGGGTGAGTTCGGGAAGCTCGGCCTCGAATACGTTCCGAGCCACGCAAACTTCATCCTCGTGAAGGTGGGTAACGGCCGCGCCGTGTTTGGCGAGTTGATGAAAAAGGGCATCATCATCCGCGACATGACCTCCTACGGGCTACCGGAATGGATCCGGGTGAGCATCGGAACGAAAGAACAGAACGAGCGATTCCTCGAGGAGCTACGCCGGCTGCTCGCTCGTTAATTCAAATTCCCTTTGGAAACCCGAGATCAGGGATTCTCCTGACCTCGACGCCGCGGCATTTATGCACGCGCGCGCACTTGTTTCCGCGATTAAGACCCGTCGTGACCAACATAACTCCCGAAAACCATCAGTTGGTTTCCACACTGGTGGACTGTTCCCTAGGGCTCCTCTCCGAAGTCACCGAGATTGAGAAGCAGATGCGTCTTCTCTTGGCAGACATGACGATAGCAGGTCTGGGGGGCCGTAAACCCATGATGGAACCGTCCAGCTCCAACGCCCGAGCAGCGCAGTTCGGTTCCTCGCACTGGAACCGGCGCTAGCCGGGGCCGAAATTGGCGTTGTACCCTGAGATCCAGCGATTTAAGTTCGCTGGCGATCTCTCTCGCTGCCCAACGGTCGCGTGCGTTCCCCTGATCAGGAGCGCCAATCATCTTCCGCGCTGGCGCGGTAAGGCCGTCCCCGCCGCGGAGGACCGCCGAAAATCCGCGGAACTGTGATCGCCCTCAAATGTGGATCGCGTGACCGAAGGCAACGCCAGTCGCTTCGTGCACCGCTTCGCTCAGCGTCGGGTGCGCGTGGATCGTGTTTTCGATTTCGTCCTTGGTGAGTTCCGACGAAATCGCCAGGCCGAGCTCCGCGATCATTTCCGTCGCTTCCGGACCAACGATATGCGCGCCGAGCACTTCGCCATGCGGCTCGCCGTAGATGATCTTCACGAAGCCATCGATCTCTCCAATGGCGCGGGCCTTGCCGCTCGCCATGAACGGGAACTTGCCGACCTTGTATTTGATCCCCTTCTCCTTCGCGGCGCGCTCGGTGATGCCGACGCTCGCCACTTGCGGATGGCAGTAAGTGCAACCCGGGAAAACGGTCACCTTCTTCGGCTTGTGCCCGGCGACGAACATCCCTTCCACCGCCTGGATCGCCTCAAAGCTGGCCACGTGCGCGAGCCACGGCGGCCCGATGATGTCGCCTGCGGCAAACACCCCCGGCGACGGCGTTTCATAACGATCATTCGTCGCAATATACCCGCGGTCGGTGAGCAGCTTCTTGTCGGAAAAGAGCTTTCCGCCCGGCAGCACCGGCGACACGCCGATCGCCACGAGGCAAACGTCCGCCTCGATCACCTGCTCTTTGCCGTCCGCGCCCGCCACCGTGATTTTGACACCCTTATCCGTGACCTCGGT
>CBHXZU010000662.1:0-3954 GCA_966125105.1 uncultured Prosthecobacter sp. | reverse complement strand
TTTCCGCACCCATTCCAATACGTAAGATAGAAACTTTTGCCGGCGTTTCTCCTGCGCTTCCTCGTTCGCCTCACGCTCGGCTTTCGTCTCAAAATATTGCCGGTAATTTCCGGGGTAGGAGAAAAAGCGCCCGCTCTTGAGTTCGACGATGCGTGTCGCCACGCGGTCGAGGAAGTAGCGGTCGTGGGTGACGAAAAGCGCGGTGCCTTTGTAGCTGCGAAGGAAGTCCTCCAGCCACGAGACGCTGCCGGTATCGAGGTGGTTGGTGGGCTCATCCAGGATGAGCAGATCCGGCTGCGCGATGAGCGCGCGGCAGAGCGCGACGCGGCGCTTTTCACCGCCACTAAGACCTTCACCCAGACGATCGAGCGCGGGCGCGTGAAGATTGGTGACCAAGCTGCGCAGCCTCGAGTCGACGTTCCAGCCGTCATGCCGCTCGATTTCGTCGAGGATCTCGGAAGCTTTGGGAGATTGAGCGGGGAGACGTTCGTATTCAGCGATTAGCGCCTGCACATGGCTGGCGCCGGCGAGGATGTTCGCCTCCACCGTTTGCGAAGGATCGATGCCGAAGTCCTGCGGCAACCAGCCGACAAGCGCGTTCCGGCGGCGCGTAACTTCGCCGCCGTCGGGTTCGAGTTCGCCGGCGCAGATGCGGAGAAACGTTGATTTGCCACAACCGTTGCGTCCGACGAGTCCGGCGCGCTCGCCTTCGTGCAATGCAAGGGTTGCCCCGTCCAACAGGGTCTGCACGCCGTAACGAACGATCAGTCCGTTGGCGCTGAGAACAGGGATTGCGTCGGTGCCAGCCATGGAGCCCCGTCCTTTAGCAGCGGGCCCGCAACGCCGCCAGTGAAAGCGCGGCGGCCATGTTTGCAATCATCCGTTGGCACGTTCGTGGCACTGCTCTGCAGATTGCCGCGGAATGGGTATACGCCGAATGGCGGATCGCTCTTCGACCTCGGCCCGGTTTAGGCTGCGCGCGCATGACCGCTGATGACTTGCGCCTGCTCCGAAAATCCTTCGCCCGTGTCGAGGCGACGGGACATGTGGGCGCGCTGCTCTTTTACCAGCGGCTCTTCTCGGTCGCGCCGGCATTGCGGCCCCTGTTTCAGACCGAGATCGAGATCCAGTCGAAGAAGCTGATGAAGACCCTCACCGCCGTCCTGGGGCTCGCGGAAAAGCCGGCGGAGTTTCGTGAAACCCTGGAGCAATTGGGAGCGCGACACGTCGGATATGGCGCGAAACCTGAACACTATCCCGTGGTCGTGGAAACCCTCATTTATATGCTGGAAACGGTGCTGGGAGATTCTTTTACGCCGAGAATCCGGAACCTCTGGCAGAGTTTGTTGAAGACTATTTCCGAAATGATGATCGAAGGCGCGAACAAGGCGGCGGACCAGGCCCCTTGCTGAGACGACCGGTTAAGCGGTCGCTGGCGCCTTGGTCGTCTCGAAAAGCGGGATGCGCGCGGTGAAGGTAGTTCCTTCACTCTCGCGGGACTCGAAGCTGATTCTTCCGCCGTGAAGCTCTGCGCAACGCTTCACGATCAATAGGCCGAGGCCGGTGCCGGGGGTTGTCCCCACATTTGCGGCGCGATGGAATGCTTCGAAGAGTCGCTGTTGATCGGCCGGAGGGATGCCGATGCCGTGGTCGCGCACGGTGAAAACCGCATCTCCACCTTCGCGCCGGACGCGGAGTTCGACCGCTTTGCCGGCTGGAGAGTATTTCACGGCGTTGGTGAGCAGGTTGGAAAGAATGTGCCGTATCAGGTTTTCGTCACCGGCTGCGCCCGAGAGATCGTTCTCCATGTGGAACTCCACGGGGCACTTGGCGGAGGTTGCTGAGCGCATTTCATCCGCCAGCTTTGCACCGAACTCTTCCAAGTCGATGGGGTCCGCCTGGAAGTTGAACTTTCCTTCCTCCACTTTGCCGAGGAGGAGCACATGCTCCATCATCGCGGCCATGCGCAGGGTTGCTTCGTGGATATCGTCAAGCAGCTCCTTGCGTTCGGCTTCGGGCAGGCGATCGACGTATCCGCGCAACAGTTCCACAGCGCTCAGGGTAATTCCCAGCGGCGTGCGGAACTCGTGCGAGACCAGAGCAACGAATCGGCTCTTCAGTTCGCCGACTTCGCGCTCCGCGGCAAGAGCCCGCTTGAGCTCTTCCTGCGCGGTTTGCAGTTCAGCAGTGCGTAGCCCCACGCGAGATTCGAGCGAGGAATTCAATTCCCGCACGGCCCGGTCGGCGCGCTCGCGTTCCTTTGCCACCTGGCGTTCGCGCTTTAGCTTGGAACGCAGCAAGGCAATCCACACTCCTGCCACGAGCACGATGCCGCCAATCATCCCGAAAAGGCGGATTTGACGCGCGCGGCCGACTTCCGGAGCTTCCCCAAGGGAATGCACAGCGTTCACCGAACGCACACACAATCGATAGGGTGGCGTGCCTGATTCCGGCCGCACGATACCCGTGGCTTCGATTTCGTCGTCGATTCTAAATCCCGCGAGGGACCCTCCAGGCCCGCTGGACTCGTAAGCAATTTCGAGTTCCGCGCCGTCGCGTTCGACGCGAAGGATCTCCCGCGCGCGGGTGCTTGATCCGACGCTCTGAATCTCGGCTTGCGAGTGGCCGCGCAATCGCCCCCGGACGGTGACGAGGTGATTCGCCATGGCGCCCGACGCGACGGCGGACGTCCCGGCTTGTTCCGGTGCCGGAACTTCGCCGTCCCGGAGCACGCGCGCTTGCGCGAAGCGGAAGTCCACGTGCTGTTCAGCAACCATTGGCGAACCCACGAGTTCGAGAACCTGGCCCACTTTCGGCTGAAACGGCGGAGGCTCCGGAGTGAGCGCGTTGGTCCAATTCGAGCTGGCAATGAATCGGGTAAGCAGATCCGCCCGCAAAGCGCCTCCGTCTTTTCGCAAGTAGATCCATCCATCCTGCACGTCGAGCACAGTGCCTTCGATTTTGACCCGTTCCGCGCGGGGCTTTTTTTCGGCGACGAGCGACTCGATGGAGGTTGCTCGAGCTGCGAACGGGTCCTCGGTGCCCGCAGCAATCAACTCTACTTGCGCGCCTTCCGAGCAGAAAATAAAGAGCCGCGGGTTTCGGGCGTTTACCCCTCGGGCGCGGATTCGGGCCCCCGTCCACCGGTTTTCTGGGATGACAAAGCCCGAGTTGATCTCGACGGTGCACCAGGAATTGTCGCCCGCGATGAGCAATTGGACTCCTCCGCTCGTGTTGCCACGCGCCTGGAAGACGACGCCTTCCACTTCCACCCACTGCGAAAAGTAGGTCAACCCGTTGGCGCTTACCGGCACGGCGACGGGCTGGGGGATGGTTCCTTTCCCGAGACGCTTAATCGCGACCGCGCTAATCCCAACCGTATCCAGATTGGTCATGGTGACTCCGGCGACTTCCACTTCCTCGCCGTATTCCGGGAAACTAACGGGATCGACGACGTTGGCGATGATACCGCCCGTGCCGTCATGGATGAAAAAGTTCGTCTTGCGAGCATTGGCATAAACGCAAGTTCCCCGCACCCGGATGGGGCGTTCTTTGCGGGCCTGTTCAGTTCCGCCATCGATCAGTTCCTTCGCCCGGGTGATCAGTCCCGAATCGGCCGGGGATGATGGCCCCAGGATCGAAATTTCTGCAGGTGTCGAACAGCGAAGCGCGGTAAATCCAGCGCCGCCGGCGATGCCTCGGAAGCGAACGCGCGAGTCGATTAACTTCGATGAATCCCAATCCTGCGGAACCGCGTAGATTAACCCGATCGCCGTCGTCGCTCCATCGGTGAGCAGCAACTGGGAAATGCCGTTCTTTTCGAAAGCGGCAATGACACTTCCCTCCACCTCTACCGCGCGACGATTGTAAGTTCCGGCAATCACGTCCCCAAGTGTGCACTTCACGGGCTCGGGAATGCCGGGGTTACCCAAAACCTTGATCGCGTCTGCGGTG
>CBHXZU010000661.1:0-3956 GCA_966125105.1 uncultured Prosthecobacter sp. | reverse complement strand
CCGTTAGCTGGTCGAGTGGACTTCAACGAGTTCAACGCGTTGGAAGTTTAGGAAATTGCTTCCGCATGTATGTGCAGCCCGTGCTCCACCAGTCCAACGCCCGTCAACGTTGCTGCAGGTACCTAACCTTCGCGGGAGCCATCTCCGCGATCATAGCCGTGTGCCTGGTCCTCATCGCAATCTCAACTTCCAATCTCGACTGCGGCCTTTGTGGCATCGGCGCGGTCGCAGTGGCCGCGTTTGAACTCGCGCTCGCCCATGCCTCCCGGTCGAGGAAGATGGAGCGCTGACGCAAAACTCCTTCTTTCCCGCGCATCGCAGTTCCAAGTTTGCGACGAATTGTGTAAACTCTCCTTCCAGCCATGAAACCCACCCGTTTCCTCTGCTGCCTGGCGGTCGCGGCATTCAATCTCCTTCACGCGGAGGAGCCCGCCAATCTCGAACAAATCATCACCAAGCGCGATGAGTTGCTCTCCAAACTTCTCGAATCCGCCCAGGCCGGACTCAAAAGCGGGAAGTCCGACTGCACCGAGGTCTACAACGCCATGGTCGACCTCTACACGTTCCGCCGCGACTCGGCGAAGAACATCGAGGACAAGCGGAAGTGGCAGAAGGAACTCGCCGCGAAGGCGCAGGAATACGCGACGGATTGCAAGAAGCGCGTCTCCGTCGGCGTGATGACGCCAAACGATCAACTGCGCGCCACAGAAAAAGCCCTCGCCGCGCAGCAACTGCTCCTCGAACTCGAGGCGGCGAAGTAAGGGGCGCTGCCGGATTTACTGCGACGACGCGACGAACGCGGCGGTGGAGAAGTGCTGCAAGCGATAACCGATTACTAAAAGAAGCGTCCGGAGATCACCAACAGCTCCGCTCCATCGATCCCCCACGGGTTGAAAACCGCGCCCCTCTCCGCGCAGATTGCGAGCGCGCTTGCGAGAGGAACATGGGCCTCCGGCCCGTAACGGAGAACTACTCAAGCACGAGGCCGTTATCCGGGATTCCTGCTGAATGAGACACGTTCATTGATCCGGGCGCCGGACCCACGGTTGTTTCGGGCAACTCGTTTTCTACTCATTTTCCGACGGCCTCAGTTACGGGCCGGAGGCCCATGCTCCCTTGGTTTCGGCTTTCCCGCGCTGGGGCTCCGTGTTCTCCGTGGAAAGTAATTCGTTGCCACGGGCTGCTCGACGCGTCGCCATGACCGGGGGCCTTGGCCTCAGGATGGCAACCACCATAAAACAAGAACACCCCGCGATCCGACTGGATCGCGGGGTGTTGGTTTTGAAAGTGGGAGTGGGAGGGCGCCACGCTCTCTTCCCCTTTGCTGATCTTAGGCGCTCTACCCGAAGGCAGGCGACCAGCTCCCCGACGCTGTTTGCCACGGCAAGCGGCATTGACGGTCTCGCAGCAGGACCGGCTGGCGGGTTTCCCCGCACAGCAATCAGAGTGAGGCCTCTTAGCCCGGTTCGGCAGACACCCGCCGGTGCCTGACACGCCAGACTGGGTAGTGACACGCTTGCAAAGACGAAATTACTCGCGTCACCACCGGCTACCGCAAGGTCGGCCGCGGCTGTTGGCCGCGCGTTGGCCTCGCGCTACGGGTCTGACCTCTTATCTCTTCAGTTGCGTTGACTCTGCAGTCGGGCGACGCCGTTTGTAGCGCCGCCCGGATTTAGGAGGTGTTCCTCGCTTTGCCAGGCAAGGTGCCTCCCCGCCGATCCCCGCCCCTTTCGTGCTCCCATTGCGAACGGAAGCCTTTTGGCGAGGTTGGCTCGCGCAGGCAGGAATCGTCGTGCTGGTTCGCGGTAGCAACTTGGACCGTGTGCGGTCACCGCGTTTCCACCGACGGTCGAAACTCCCATCGGTTTCTCACTCGGCCAGCACAGGAGCTTTCACCCCTGCTTCAGCGGTTTCTGATCGCTGCCAGCCGCAAGGCTTCCGAAGTCGCAAAACCCGGCGCGGTTGCGATCCACGCCGTCGGAGCCCGTGAACTTTATGCCCTGCTGTCGAGTCGGAACGGGAGCCGATCGGCATCTCGCTCGTATTGACTGACCTGCAGGGAGCCAGGCGCACCAGCTGCGCCCAACTGTTCTCCGGTCACCCGGAGATATCTCGGAGTGGTCGACCGGTTTGTGTTCCGGCGGGTTATCCACTCTCGTTCTGTCAAAGAACTGGCGCGAGCGTGCCGACTTGCCGCAAAAACGTCAACGAAATTGCGACGTAAAATACTGCACATCAGAATATTGTGAATATTCGGTGAATAACTTCACTGCGCAATTGTGATTCAGGGGGTTACGTTGTGAGGAGTTGTTCACTGGCACTCGGAAGGCGATACGCACGCGTACGGATACCGCAAAATCGCCGGAAAATGTTGGTTCGAAACTGCTTAATTCGTGGCGATTTCCTGACGCATTGTTCCGGCAAATCACTGAGACGAGCGCAGATCACGCTGGCGAAGAATGTGGGCGGCGCCGTCGGGTTTTTGGAGGCTTCGGCCAACCGAGGGCTCTCCCCGCTCTTTTTCAAGAAGCTCGTCGCGCTTCGGAGAAACCCGTAGGCGTTTGGGCGAATTCCGTATCTACGCTACGGACTGTCGCACGCGCGCGGAGCAGCCCTGCGGAAGCGTAACCTCGGTATTTGCGCGGGAGAGGCAAGCGCGTGACAAGGCAGGCGATTCACATGGGGACATTGCAGGGAGGAAAGCGATTGCGAAAGAGGGCACCGATTGCAGCGTTGTTGTTTCGCCACCTTCGCGGCTCTGCCGATTTTATCGACAGTAGGCCGACGCTCGTGCCTCGCTCTGGCCTGGGCCATTATGTAGTTGAGCCTTCGGCCCTCCGATGCATCCAAGCCGAATCCCTCGACACGTGAGACCGGCGAGGGCGCCGCGAAGAGAAACCGCGATTTTACCGTCCGGTCTCAAGCTGCGCGCGGCATCTAACCCGCTCACACGGCTCCGGGGCGTTGCGACTTTGAACGCGACCGCGCATAGCTCACCACTGGGATGGGCCCGCCTACTTAACGAACACGCCGATCAACGGGCGGCGGCTTGGCTTCTGGGTGGCGAAATCACTCACAAAACCTTGCTTGGTGCGAAGCTCGATATGGCCCGCGCCTTTGCCCCCATAGACCAACACGCTGCCCACCGGGGCCTTGTACGGGTCCTTGCACTTGATTTGGCGGAAGCCGTATTCCGAGGTCAGCTCGTTGGCCGCCTGCTTCGCGTAGATCGTGTCCGGACGGGTATCGACCAATCCTGCGCTGAGGAGCGCGTCTTTCACGTAGCGCCAGCACACGCCGCGGGAGTGAGCCTTGGCGCGGTTGGCGGCGATTTCCGCGGCACGCAGCAGGCGCTTGTCATACTTGAAACGGCCGGCCTGCGGTCCCAGGAAGGAAAATTTGCTCACGTCGACCTTTTGCGCGGCCTCTTTATTATAAAGTGACTTTTCGGCAGCTTGCGCGGAGGATAGTCCGCATAAAAGGCTCAGGATGAGCAAAAAATAACGAATCAGCATCGATAGATAAGTTGGGCTAGCGAAAGAAGCGGGCGACGGTAGGGACGAATCGAGGTTCGTCAAAGGGTTTGTCCATCCAACGGCATGGCCCGAAACACGCCCGCCTTCTCTGCGGTTTGCTTGTGTGACGTTGTTCGGGTTCGTAGCGTTCATGCCTGTGACACTGGATACACCGCTTGCATTAGCTGAACTCATGCCGCGGCTCCGAATTCGGCAAATCGAACGTCTCGGTTTGGTCACAGCAGGCCAGGTTTTAAGCCACTTCCCGCGCCGTTACGAAGATCGGCGGCAGTTCGAGCGCTTTCCCGCAGAAGCCTCGGAAACAGCCGTTTGCCTGTGCGGCGTGGTCAAAAAAGTGCAGATCCGGCGGATCCGCGGCTGGCAGAAGATGCTCGACGTCATTTTGGAAGAAGAAAATGCGGGAGCGCTCGGCGGACGGCT
>CBHXZU010000660.1:0-3957 GCA_966125105.1 uncultured Prosthecobacter sp. | reverse complement strand
TGGCGGGCGCATGTTGATCAGTGGTTGTGTCGTGCCGGGGTGCTGCTCGCTCCGCTGCCCCTCAGTGCCATCCCGCATTTAGGACATTTTGCATTCGGGTTGGACGAAACAACCTCCGGATGCATTGGGCAGACGAACTTAGTCGTGCCGGCGGGCGTGCTTGCCTTGGGAGCGACGTCGATTCCGTCGCGACGCAGATCCTCGGCCAACGCCACGGTAGCCAAAGTGCCCGCTGGCGCTTCATACCAACCGGGGTCGACACTGTAATCGTCGATCTTCGGCCTGATTTTGATGTTCGTGTACATGCCACCCATCGTGATGTAATCGTGTGGCCCCGGCGCACCCACCATCGGAATGGAGTTTGGCGGCACCTTCATTCCCATATCTCCCATTTCCGCCATGCCCGTTTCGCCCATCGTCATGTAACCAGGGAGAAACTTTTTCACGCGCTTATCCAGGTTCCCCTTTTCGACCCCGATCATGTTCGGAATCTCGTGTCCCATCTGGTTCATCACGTGATGCGTCATGTGACAGTGAAAGGCCCAGTCGCCGGGATTATCGGCGACGAACTCGACGGTTCGCGTGGAACCGACCGGCACGAGCACTGTCGTTTCCGGCCATCTCGCGCTCTCGGGAATCACCCCGCCATCGGTCTCCGTGACCCACCAGTAGTGGCCATGGAAATGCATCGGGTGATGATCCATCGCGCTGAGATTCCCAATCCGGATTCGCACCCGACTCCCTTGCTGGATGATCATCGGCGCGGTGCCCGGATACGCCTTGGCATTGAGAGTCAGGATGTTGAAATCTGTCATCTCGTTCGGATCCGGGCGCATCGTCCCGGGATCAATTCTCCATTCACTCAGCATGTAGACGAAGTCGCGATCCGGGAGTGGCCCCTTCGGTTCACGCGGATGAATGACAATCACGCCCAGCAGGCCCAGGGCCATCTGCGTCATCTCGTCGTGGTGCGCGTGGTACATGAAAGTGCCGTGCTGCCAGACGGTGAATTCGTATTTGAAGGTTTCGCCCGGCTGGATCGCCTTCTGGGTGAGTCCCCCCACCCCATCCATTCCGTTAGGCAGGATGATGCCGTGCCAGTGGACACTCGTCGCAGCAGGCAGGTTGTTCGTCACATAAATGCGCAAGCGATCGCCCTCGACCACCTCGATCGTGGGACCGTGCACTTGTTTGTTGTAGCCCCAGCATTTAGCGCGCAGCGCCTGGTTCGCTTCGGTCTTGGGGACAAACTCGTGCCACACCTCGTCGCACGTGAGGTGGAAGACTTTCACGCCATTCACGAGCTTCCACGGCAGCGTGGATCCATTCAGCGTGGTGGTGGGTCGATAATGTTTCCCCGCCTCGCCCGGCTCAGGATGCGGATCACGCACCCAGGCCGGCGCTCCCGAAGCCGGCTTCTCTTTGCCTGCAACATGATCAGCGTGTAGGCCCGGCTGTTGTGCCATCAGCAAATTGCGCTGCAGGGCGGTCGCGCCGGTAAAGGCTGCGGCGCCGCTTAAGAGCTGTCGTCGGTTAATCATGTTTGTGAGTCTTGGCGGGTTTGACGTTTTTGTTTTCAGCGATGCCCGGGCGTTGAGTGGTTTCAATCCGTGCTCGAAGATCGCCTCCCACCTCGCGCTCGAGTTGCGCGCGCGTGGTCCAGTAGTCACGAGTGGCCTCGATCAGTTCCTTTTCCGCTTCCAGGTCTTCGCGCCGCGCGGTGAATGCCTCGAACGCGCCGACGAGCATCGCGTTGTATTGGAGGAGCGTCAGCGCGGTGATCTGGTGCCGCGTCGGCACGACCTCTTCACGATGAAAGCGCGCCAACTCGCGCTTGCTAATCAACCGATCGCGCAATTCCCGCACGTTGCTTCGGATCTCCACGGCGAGTTGCTCGAACTTCGCCGCGGCCTTGCGCAGCTCTGCCTCTCCGCGCGCAATCTTCGCCTGGCCTTGATTGAAAATCGGCAACTCCAGCCGGAGCGATGGCCCGAGAAGTTTGGCGCCATCGGGCTCGCTTTCTCCGGCAATTCCAAAATCCAGTCCGCCGATGAAGCGGAAGCTTCGTTCCAGCCCCAAGGCACGGGCGGCGGCTTGGAGTTCCGATCGAGCAGCGGCAAGATCCAATCGATTCTGAACAGCGAGGGTTTCCAGGTCGCTGACCGGAAACTCGATCGAGGGAACTTCCGGCAATTCCGTGCCCGCCAACTTCCACCGGAGATCGCTTCCCCAAAGCCCAAGCAATCGATTCAGTTTTTCACGCTGATCGCGGATGCTGGACTCCGTGGTCGCGGCTTCGATGCGCAGTTGCGAATACTCGGCCTGTTCACGAGTGAGCCGCAGATCAGTGATATTGCCTGCCTCGTGGAGACGTTGCGAAAGGTCGAGTGAAGCGCGTTGCGATTCGAGGATTACCTGCAACTTCGACAACGTTTGCTCCGCCGCGACGAGTTCCCAGTAGGCGATTTTGGTCTCGGAGACCAACTGAATCACTTCATCCGCCACTCGCGCCTGCGCGGCCGCGAGTCGCTGCCGGGCCACGCGTGTCTTTAGCGGGAGCATCAGCAGATTCAGAAAGTTCTGCGCAAGTTCCCACTCCCACAGTGGCTTCTTTGGCGAGCGGTCCGGAAACTTGACCGTCAGATCCAGCTCCGGATTTGCCAGCGTCCGCGCTTCTCTCAGATCGGCATAGGAAAGACCGATCTCTTCGAACGTCGCCTGCAAATTGCGGTTGTTCAGCAGGGCAATTTGCACCGCGGAAGACATGCGGAGCGGACTGCGAAGAAGTGCCTTCACCCGCGTCCTGTTTTCTTCGCGGGCCCTGAGATCAGTTTCCCACCGGATTTCATAGCGGGTGCGTTCGCGCACTTTCGAACGCGTCGGTTCGAAAGGCATATCCGCCGCGGGAATATTCGCTCCTCCAAGCCCGAAAACGAGGACGGGCACGAGTGTTTTAATGATGTTCATGGCCTTTGGTTCCGGGCGTGCTGGATCCCTCTGCAGGCTTCGCGATTTGGCCACCGCTCGAAGTGCCCTCACTCACTGGCTGCTCAACTTGCGCCTTTCGCTGCTCGATCAACTCGTGGGTTCGTTGCGTGGCGCGGTCATTTCTCAAGCTCACCCGAGCGGGCCGCGTGCCTTCGCTTGCCAGCGGGCTGGCGGGATGTTCGCCGTCAATTACGGCAATCGGTGCCCGAGACGTCGCGCATCCGGCAAATGCGATGGCTGCAGAAAACAGCAGGGAGGTTCTCATGGATGGATTGGTTGGAGACGTTTGCTCGAAGGAAAATTGGATAAGGCAGGCGGGGCCAGCCATTCACACAAAGTTCGGGTCGGGTTGGCGTGGACCAGCATAGGATCGGCAACGGGCCGCGCCGCCCGGAGCGAGGGGCGGCGCGGCTTTCACTGGATCCTTACTTTTTCGCCGCTTTCACCATCTTGGTGTATTTCTCGGGCTCCTTGTTGAAGTCCTTGATGCAGGACTTGCAGCAGAGATACACGTCCGTCCCCTGGTGCGTGACCTTCACAGGCTTTCCATGTTCGCCGAGCTTCTCGTCAGACACCGGGCAGGTCTTCAGCGGATAATCCTTCGGAACGGTGCTATCCGCCGCCGAAAGATTGCTCGTGGCGCCGAAGAAGCCGGCGACTGCAATGAGGATACTCGTCTTCAGTAGTTTCATATTTGTTCAATCAGACGCCTGCAGGAATGGACCGGCCAATGCGCGCAGGCAGCGCAGTGCCGGAATTGGCTCCAAGGCACGAATGTGCCTTAAAAGAAGATGGCGACGCTCAATCAGCCCGCGACTGCGGGATGGAACGTCGCTACGAGAAAATGGGAGGAGCGTGACTCAGCAAGCTCCGCTGCAAAACGACTTCCGCAAAGGAGATCGTGGATATTGGCGGGGCATGCGCGAGCGCGACAGGTTCCCGTGTGCCGGCGTCCTCTTTTGCGGTGAG
>CBHXZU010000659.1:0-3963 GCA_966125105.1 uncultured Prosthecobacter sp. | reverse complement strand
GTGGTCTTGCCGTCGTTTTGCTGGGTGGCCGCGATGAAGAGACGCGACGTGACGGTATTCATGAATCAGGCGGTCGCTGCAGCGGTCTCCGGATAGAGCTCACGATACTTGATCGCTTGCAGCGCAACAGTGGCCGCCACGCCGAGGATTTCTTCCTCGGTCGCGCCGCGCGAAAGGTCCGCGCACGGCTTGGAAAGTCCAAGTAGGATTTGCCCGTATGCTTCGGCGCCTGCCAGGTACTTCACGAGCTTGGAAGCGATGTTTGCGCTGTTCAGGTCCGGGAAGATCAAAACGTTCGCCTTTCCTGCCACGAGGCTGTCGGTCGCCTTCAATGTGGCGAGATCGGGCACGAGCGCGGTGTCCGCCTGCATTTCGCCATCGATTTCCATTTCCAATCCCCCGTCCAGTGCCCGTTGCTTCGCCAGCGCCGCGGCGGCCGCGATCTTCTGGACCGAGGCGACACTCGAAGCCCCTTTATTGGAGAAGCTGAGGTAGGCGATGCGCGGTTTGTTGCCGGTAAGCTGACGGCAGACGTTGCCGGTCTGGATGCCAATCTGAGCGAGCTGATCGACTGTCGGCTCAGGGATGACAGCGCAGTCCGCGAAAAAGATCACCCCGCGTTCGCCATAACGCTTGTTGCTCAAATCGAGCATCTGGCAGCTGGAAATCATCGATTCACCTGGCAGCGGTTTGATCAGGCTGATCAAGGGGCGCAGGGTGCTGGACGGCGTAAGGCTCGCGCCCACGACCAGGGCATCCACGAGGTTGTTCTGCACCATCATGGCCGCGAAATAGTTCGGCATGAGGAGCGTTTCGCGGGCCTGTTCCGTCGGCATCGACTTAAAACGCTTCAGCTTCTCGAGGCGGGGAATGAAGTTCTCCATCTCCGTGGACGTGGCGGGATCCACCACGCCGATGTGGTCCATCTTCACGCGCTCGGCCTTGGCGGCTCTTTCGACCGCGTCACGCTTTCCAAGCAGGATGGGGGTGCCGAGCTTCATGCGCGCAAACTCGCGCGCCGCCCTGAGCACGGTAGGTTCTGTGCCTTCCGGAAACACGATGCGTTTCGGATGACGCTTAAGTTTCTCAAACACCGACTCAATAAACCGTGACATAAGCGAGGGAAGTGAACGGGACTGACGGGGGCGTGACGAGTGAAAAAGTCCGCCTCAGGAGGCGGATTCGATTGCGTGCACGGTTCGGACAGCCAGCCCAGCGGCTCTCACGTTGTGCGCGCGGAAGATGTTTGCGCCGCGCAGCATGCCGCTGACGAGGCAGGCGATCGTGCCGGCGTCGCGTTCGGCGGGTGGAAGCCCGAGGACGTCGCCGATGACCGTTTTGCGGGAGACCGGCAGAAGAATGGGGCGCTGAAACTCCTGCAATTCTTCCAGGTGAGCGTAAATCTTGAGATTGTCGGCGCGCTGCTTGGCGAAATCGATGCCGGGGTCCAGAACGATGGCGTCACGCGGGACCCCCGCCAATTCCGCGAGAGCAATTTTCTCGCGAAAGAAGGATCGGAGCGTCCGCATGATCTCGGCATGCTGCACGCTCGTATGCGGTACCTTTGGCTCGCCGACGGTATGCATGATTAGCAGCGCCGCGCCCGTGTCGGCACACGCGAGCGCATTTTCACTCGAGGGAAGCCCACCGATGTCATTGAGTATCTGCCCTCCTCTCGGAAGAACGTCCCAAACGACACGAGGTCGCCACGTGTTGATGGAAAGTGGGGCGTAATCCTTCCAGGCCGCGATAAAGCGGCGCAATTGCTCGGCTTCCTCGGTTTCGCTGATCGGGCCGCGGTTCGTGCGCGCGCTTTCGGCACCGATGTCGATGATATCCGCACCGTCGGAAACGAGTTGGCGCGCGTAAGAAACCGCAGCGCCAATATCGGGAATCCCATCGCCGGAGAATGAATCCGCAACGAGATTCACGATGCCCATGACAAGCGGGCGAGTGAACTCGAGCTCGATGCGCGCAGCGCTGAGTTTCATGGCAGCGGAACGAGCGAGCGCTTGCGGCGATGAAAGCGTGCCGTGCTGGAATAACCGGCGGCTTTGGCAAGCGCGAGGGCGATGTCGAAGCCAGCGGCGACTTCCTCCGGTTTGTGGGCATCAGAATTGATCAACAGAGGAATGCCGGCCTCCCGCGCAAGTTCGATGAATTGGACCGCAGGGTATTGCTCGGCGCATTCCTTGCGCAGGCCAGCGGTATTGATTTCATAAGCGATGCCACTCTCTGCGAGCGCCTCGATCGCCGGATCATAGTAGCGCCGGAGATCGCCGTCCGGGCGCACGCCAAACTTTTTCGGCAGATCCGGGTGCGCAACGAAATCGAAGAGCCCGCTGCGGATGCACGAAACGTAAGTCTTCCAGTATTCGTCCCACATCTCAGGGGCGGCGCGATGTGTGTGCCGGGAGAGATACTTTGGATTATCCACCTCCCAGCCGGCCGGCAGGTAATGCACGCTCCCAATGAGATAGTCCCATTCAGCCATCCCAGCGAGTTGCTCGATCCACTTCTCCTGCCCGGGCAGGTAATCGCACTCCAGACCGAGCTTGATATTGAGCTGGGGGAACTCCGCTCGGGCTTGAGCGACAGATTCGAGATACTGCGGCAGCTCTTCGATCAGCATGCGCCAATCGTCGAATGGCTTGGGCATCGGGTTGTGATCGGCGAAACCCAGTTCCCCGAGTCCGCGCTCAACCGCCACCCGCGCCAGGTCCACCGGCCAGCCTTCCGCGTGCCGGCAGAGCGGCGTGTGAGTGTGATAATCGGATAGCGCGGCGAATCGGGCGTCGGACACGGCGGCACCTGTAAGAGAAGGGGTTCAGCCCGGCAACCGACATTCAGCATGCGCCAACAAACTCTGACGGAGGTTCATGGGGCACGTTGGAGGGAGTCCATGCAGGACACGTTTGGACTTTGGCCCGCCTGGAAAGAGTCCATGCAGGACACGTTTGGACCTTGGCCAGCCTGGAGAGAGTCCATGCAGGACACGTTTGGACCTTGGCCAGCCTGGAAAGAGTCCATGCAGGACACGTTTGGACCTTGGCCAGTCTGGAGAGAGTCCATGCAGGACACGTTTGGACCTTGGCCAGTCTGGAGAGAGTCCATGCAGGACACGTTTGGACCTTGGCCAGTGTGGAGAGAGTCCATGCAGGACACGTTTGGACTTTGGCCAGCCTGGAAAGAGTCCATGCAGGACACGTTTGGACTCCGGAAAGTCTGGAGAGAGTCCATGCCTTTTGGAGGTCTATTCTTCCGCCGTGAAACGAATTACGGCCGATTTTGGCACTTGGCAAGATGGTGGCATGCTCGATCAGCTGCTTCTGCGGGCATCGTTTAGGCCCGCAAAAGTTCGCGCACACGCGCGCCAAGTTGGCCCACTTCCAACGTCCAAGCGGAAAACCGTTTTAGGCGAGGGATCCGAATGTCGGAAAAGCAAAGCGGCCAGATCCGAGTCTCACGACCCGAAATCTGGCCACCTTGATTTTCAGATGAAGCGAGCGCGTGTCAGGCGCGCGGCCTCAAGGTTACACGATCGTGAGCTTCAGATCGTCGATAACCGCTGGCAGACTTGCTGCGCGGTGGACGGTGTCGCCCAGGCGGATCGTGCTGGTGAGCGCATCCACGGCGAAGCCGAAGCTCGTGCCGCTGTTCGTGGTCACGAACGAGTTGGCGCTGAATTGGCCGAGCTTCGCTCCCAGGGCGACCTCATTGCCGTCGAAGAACGTGCCGTCGCCGCCGCTGTTCACGCCGACCGCGAGCACGCTGCCCGCGCCCCACGTGGCCACGCGGATCGAGCCGACATTCAGTCGCGCATCGATCACACTATTGGAAACCACGCCGCCGACACGCATCGTTCCCAGCGCCGCATTATTCGCGCCGAGCCCAGCGCCCGTCAGGGTCAGGTGGGAATCCACCATGTCTCCGCGGACCGTCAGCGATTGGACCGCGGACGCG
>CBHXZU010000658.1:0-3974 GCA_966125105.1 uncultured Prosthecobacter sp. | reverse complement strand
GTTGCTGCGCAAAAGCGGTGTTCATTCAAGGCTGCACTCTCAGGATCCACCCGTCGTCACCAAGCCGGCCAACCTTGGCGCTTTTTGTCGTGCAAAGGACAATATCGTAACCTAACAACCCCCGCGCTCGTCTTCGGGGCGAGCGCTTACTCTCGTATATATGAAAAGACGTCGTCTCTTGCTCCCCGCGTTCATGGCCGCAACGCTGGGACTTTCTTTCACGGCTTGCGAAAAGAAACCCGCCGATACTCCCAAGCCTCCGCAAGCAGAGGGGACCTCTGCATCCACAGCCGCGCCGAGCGCCGCTCCGTCGGCCTCGCCAAATGCGAAAACGTCGGCCCCCGCTCCCGCCCCGGCACAAGTTCCGGCCGCTGCAGACGTGGCGAAGCTCGGCGAAACCTATGGATTTGTCGGTCGGCTACCGAAAGACGTCGAAGGGTTCGGCGCCAGCTATCATCTGCATGATCTTTGGGCTGCTTTCGCGAACAGCAAGTGGGCGGCGACGGTGCTCGACCTTCCCCCGGTTAAGAGCAATCCGGATTTCATCAAGCTCCAGCAGCAATGGACTAGCGATCAGGGCAAGCAGGCGCGTGAACTCCTGGAGGCCTTTTTCGGCAATGAGTTTACGGTGGTGATGCCTGCCGGTTTCACTGGGAAGCTCGGACCGTGGGTCGAGCTCTTCGGCGTTTACCAACAGACCGTCCTTCAAGCCTACTTCACGATGGCGATGAGCGGCGGAGCGCCGGATCCGTCGAAGATGCAGCAGGTCATCAAGGACGCTGCCCCGCAATTCATTCCGGTCCTGACCAAATGCGAACTGCCGCCCTTCTATGTGGCCTTCAAGGCTGCGCAGGTCCGCCCGATGGTCGATGGCGTGCTGAAGCAGTTCACACAGATGATCGGTTCTGAATTGCCGCCGGCGTTTGAGCCCGGTCAGTTCAAGGTTGCGGACAAGTATGACTTCCAGTCCGTAAGCGTGAACGCCAAGAAGCTCGTCGCGCAATTCCAGGAAGCGCAACTCGAGTTGCAGCTCAAAGAGCTCCTCGGCGACGAAGCCAAGGCCAAGGAAGCGCTGAATGCGATCGTCGCGAAGCGCGTGGAAGTCGCTTGGGGCTGGGTGGACGACTACATCGTCCTCGCCTTCGGCACCGACCACAGCCACGTGAAGCTCGCTGCCGGAGCGGCGGACAGCGCGCTCTCGATTCCTGACGTTGCAAAGCGTGCCGGCCAGTTCGCTGCACAGCGCCCGCACGGCCTCAGCTACCTTGGCAAAGCGACCTTTGAGGCTCTCGCTGGGAAGATCGAGTTTGCTGATCATTTCAAATCGTTCGCGGAAGAATTGGCGGGCATCCTGAAGCCTGATCAGATCGAGGCGATGGTTGCAGATGCGCGCCGCCTGGAAGCAAAGGCGCAGGCGCTCTTTTCGAATACCTACGACTCCGCGGTGCAGGTGGACCTCTGGTACGGTGGTTTCCGCTCGGATATGTTCGGCGGCGCGCCCAACAAGACGTTCGATAGCAGCAAGCCTCTGACCTTCGGCAGCCTCGCTGGCGCAGCGACGCTCATGCTGCTCGACGGCCGCACGAACGCTGCTCATTCGAAGGCGACTTCGGACTTCCTCGAGGATGTCGCATCGACGCTCTGGGGCTGGTACGAGAAATACGGCCGCACGATGGTCCCGGAAAGCGAACGCCAGGGCGCCGCGATGATCGAAGCGACGGCGAAGCCGATGCTCGTCGATTTCTGGCGCGCCTCGCGCAAGCTCGGCCAGGGCTTGGGTGACGAATCCGCGCTCGTCGTCGATCTTTCCGGCCCCGTGCCGAAACTTCCCGACGTGCCGCCGTTCCTAGCCGAAGGAAAGTTCCCGCGCATCGCGTGGGTAAGCGAGCTGAAGGATCGGGCCGCCGTTAGCGAGGCGTGGAAAGGCTACTCCAGCCTGATCAAGCAGGTCGCCGCCCTCGCCAACCAGGCGGCTGCTATCCCGGAGCCGCAAATGAAGGAAGAAAGCGGCGCGGAGCTTTATTATGTGCAGCTTCCGATGCCGACCGACGACCTCCTGCCGCACGTGGCTATCACGAAGGATCGCTGGATGCTCAGCACGGCCCCGAGCTTCACGAAAGAAATCCTCGGCAAAGCTGGCGCTCCGGCATCGGGTCAGCCGTTCGGTGGCCACTGGGACCTCAACTTCACCGCGCTTTGGGACTATGCCGACCTCTGGCTAAAGGTCCTCGATAAGAATGGATCGCAGGTCTTCAGCCCGAGCGACGCGAAGGGCTATGAAGAAGCTCGTCCGCTTATCGATATTGGCCTGAAGCTTGCGCGGAGCTTGCAAGGGCTCGAGTGGCACTTGCACGAAGAAGCAGGGCTCTCGCGCAATAGCGTTCGTCTGAAGCTCAAGGATCTCTAAGAGATCAGCGAATCAACCAAGCCGGCGCCATCCTTCGGGTGGCGCCGGCTTTTTGTGTCCGCTTGGTCACCGCGCGCGTTCGAGCCCTGAGAATCAGTAGCGCAGCACGCGAGAAAGGAAGGACTGACACTCCGGCGTGGTTGGGGCCCCAAAGATTTCCCCGGCAGTTCCGGTTTCGAGAATGCGCCCGTTTGCGAGGAAGGCCACTGTATCCGCGACGCGCCGGGCGAAGCCCATCGCATGCGTGACCAGGACAAATCGGCTTCCTTCCGATTTGAGCTGTTCGATGGCTTCGAGCACCTCAGCCGTCATTTCCGGGTCGAGGGCGGAAGTCGGTTCGTCGAACAATAGTATCTGCGGAGACACGGCGAGCGCGCGGGCGATGGCCACGCGCTGCTTTTGCCCGCCAGAAAGCTGGGCCGGGTGCTTGTGGGCATGCGCGCCAAGTTGAAACCGCTCGAGCGAGCTCATCGCAATCTCGCGGGCTGAGGCCGCATCCTTTCCATGCACCTTCTCCAGCGGCAGCATGATGTTCTCCAAGGCGGACAGGTGGGGGAAAAGATTGAATGCCTGGAACACCACTCCGAGCCGGCGCCGGTGCTCGCGCAACTTCGGTTCGCTTTGAAAAGCCACCGCGGTTCCGTCGAGGAATACCTCCCCTCGATCAGGTGTTTCCAAGCCGCCGACGATTCGAAGCAAGGTGCTCTTACCGCCGCCCGATGGTCCAATGAACACGATCGCGCGGGAATCCCCGAAATCGGCTGACACGTCGCTGAGCACCTCATGTTCGCCGAAACGCTTCGAGATGCCGCGCAATTGGAGACGCATGCTCAGGTCGCCACAGCGGGCCGAATGTAAAGCGTCTCCGCAAAAGGAACGAAATGCAACGCCTTCGCAAGGCCGACGGATGCCGCATTCTCTGCCAGCGTGCGAAACTGCACAATGCGGCGCCGGGCCAACGCCCCGCGCGCGGCCGCCTGCACGGCAAGCTGCCCTACCTTTTTGCCCCGCTGGTCTGCGCGCACCGCGACGCCAATATGGGCGATTCGTCCGGGCCACGAATCGTAACCTGCGACCGCTATCAGTTCCTTCTCTTTAAAAACTCCCCAAAGCGGTCGAGGTCCCAGCTCGAGTCCGCTGTGCTCGCGCTCGCTCGGCGTAAGCGTTTCCACGAAATCGCCGAAAACCTTTGCATCGATCGGGGTGAGTCCCCGCACAAGCACCCGGCGCGGCGTTCCGCCTACCCATTCCTTGGGGATGGAATCGAGGTAAAACAAATGCGCCGGACCGATGGGGGTGCCCGAAAGGCCAGGCACGGCACTCCAAAACTCAGCCGTCAGCAGCTTCTTGAAAGAATGACCAAGAATCGCGTCGTGAATCGGCTTCAGCTTCGACAGCACGGCGGCGATCCGCAAATCGCTGCCGCGCCGGAAGAGGAAGATGCCTGGCAGATTGGAACTCGCGATCAACGTCACGCCATCCGCCCGCGCCATGAGTTCAGGCGTATTCACCCCGAGCTCCTGGGCCCACCAGCCCAGGACAGCGTCGAGCGATTTCGCACGGAGTG
>CBHXZU010000657.1:0-3994 GCA_966125105.1 uncultured Prosthecobacter sp. | reverse complement strand
GCTCGGCGGGAACTAGTCGCGCCATGCGCCCCAATCCACCGTGCTTCGTCCGCATGCCCCGCGGCGGCCCTCCACTGCCATTGAGTTAAGGGCAGAAGCGGGGCAATATAGTCAGTGATCCTGAGGGAGCTTCAAGCGACTGAAGGACCCCGAGCCACTCGCGAAAGACTCCTTAATTTCAAGGGTCCTCGGGAACGCTGTCTATTGAATGTCGCCACTAACTAATCGCAACGGGACACGCCCCCTCGTCACCGCCCTGCCACGCCGCAACGCAACCACGCATCAATTATCGCCCGCCGGGAAATCGAGCACCTGGACCAAATGTTCGTGCAGGGGATGCCGAGCCAAAAGGCCGCGCAGTTCGAGATACCGGGCTGATCGCTCCACCTCCGCGCCGCAGTCCATCGTCACCACATTGAGGTCGATCCACCTTACGCCGGCAAAATCAGCGTCGTCCCGCACGCCACACAAGCCCTTGAGATCGGCGACCGCGCATTCGTAAGCAAGCGCCCGCTCGAGCTCGCGTAATTCGTAAGTTTCCTCTGGCTCTGGGAACCGGCTGTGCATGCCCGCGCTACAGCAACGAGCGTGCCGATTGCACGGCAAGCTCGAGGAGCTGTGCAAGGCCCGATGCCGGGAGCGCCGAGGTCCTCAATCGGCTTCCTAGTAAATCCGCGAAGCGGCAGATCCCAGGGAACGCATGGACGATTCTGTAGCGTGGCGTTGCGCGCTCCTATTCGTGTGCCGGTTAAGGACATCGGCGCTCCCTGTGAAAGCATTTCCGCGTGAGACGTTCCTCTGCCGCTGAATCCCCGGCAGGACTTCCATCCCCTGGTGAAGGGACGTCACTGCCGTAGACCTGGCCACATTGGTTGCCGACGTTCTCTGGCATCCACTTGCGGGCTGCCTGTGGCAGGCATTCTCGCTCCGCGCGAATGTTGATCACCCCGCGATCGACCAGGCCGGAGGCCGGCACTTTTGTAAACAGGACGAAGCAGAATGTCGCAAGCAAGCGTGCTTGCACGTGCTCGCTCGATGGCGCTTGAACCCGGGTTGGGCGGGCAAGTATCGAAACGAATGCAAAAAAGGAGCGCGCGTCGTAGTGATCTTCAGCCCGGTGGTCGTTTTCGTTTCCCCATGAATCTGCCGGTTCGATGCGAGGCTGAATGGATTCCACGGCTTCTCTCCGTCGCCCTGGTTTGCCTCGCGATGGCAGGTTGCGAAACCGGGATGAGCGGCCAAGTTTCCCGGGGTTCCAGAGCGGCCTCGGCCGGCGAGGCAGACTCCTCCAGCGGAGGGTCCGCCTCCGGCAGCGCTGGCGCGCAGCACGCTCCGTCCGCGCCCAATTATTCCGGTGTTTGGAACGTCGATTTCAATCGATCCAGCAGCAAAGTGCATTTCTTTCTCGGAGGCATGAAGATGCAAATCAATCATACGGGGACGAGTTTGGAGGTGGCGACCAGTTTGATGATCGATGGAGAGTGGAAGGAGCCTGATACCCTCCGGTACGACCTGACCGGCCGGGAAATAAACAACCCGTACCGGAAGCGGGACTATGACACCGAACAAAAGCACACGCTGACGCGTGGAGAAGTGGATCCTGAGGGCCGGTTGTTGCTTTGGGAGAAGAACTCGGGCAGTAACCGAGCCATCTCGACCACGGCCGAATTTGTGGATGGGGGCAATACCCTGAAATGGACGGAGACTTTTACCGAATCGGGAACCGTCATCAACGATCTGTATCTCAAACGGTAACGCCCGCGCCGATTCAAAGCTCCGCCGCGCTCCGCGCGAAGAGACTGTCCCAAAAACTGGAGCAGGAGAAATTGAAGTTGCGGCTGGCGATTAGGATCAGAGCGAGATCCTTGCCTGCACGCGACTACGAGCGTGGAAAACGCATCTTGGAGGGGCGATCTCCAGGACGCCCTCTGCGCGACGCGCAGCCATGACCGTTGAGCATTGACCGAGGTGCGCGAAGCTGCGGGAAGCTCTTCGAGGTTCAGGGCGTCCTGGTGTTCGCCCCTCCGAGAACGCCTTCTGACGTTCACGCTCTCACCGTCTTGCCCGGACCTGCATGACGGTAAAACGTCATTCTTGGACAGTCTCTAAGATCATCGCGTCGCTCAAAGCTCGATTGCAGAGAGGCAAATCCGCATGGATTACCGTTGAAAGTTTACGCGCCAAGCGGACCAGAGACCGGCCCTGGGGACAGAGGCGACAGCTTGGATCAGGCGCTTTGATGGCCTTGAGGGCAAAGACACCTACCGCGTGCAAGTGTTTCCGGCGACGCGCCGTGAGATGCGACTCATTAAGAAGTGGCCATGATGAGCAATCATCCCGGCGCCGCACCGCCCGGCGAAGGGATCGCGCGAATCCAGACCCCGGCGGGATGAGCGACTCCTTGCGCGAGCCAGGCTGCTTCGCAAGTGGAAGACGCCGTAGGCCGGGGGTAGCCGCGGCTCTCCGGCCAGGTCTCCCGACCGCCCGCGCTTGCGTTGTCGGGCTGGTTGGCAACTATCGAACCTCCCATTTGAAAACAGTTCTCTGCATTCTAAGCTTCCTCGTCTCCCCTGCCCTGGCAAACGCGACAATCGTTGCCCTTCCAACCATGTCGCAAGGTGTGCACGCGATCAGCCCGAATGGCGTGGCTGCGGGGAACTCAACCACGGAAGCCTTCCGGTGGGATTCTGCAAATGGATACACGAATCTAGGACATCTTCCGGGGGCCGGCATGTCGCGGGCGACTGAAGCGGCTGCCATCTCGGCGGACGGCTCTGTGATCGTTGGCCACACCAGCATCTTCGGCGGAACTTTTTCCGCTCAGCACGCATTCGTCTGGACGTCCTCCGGCGGCATTCAGCCATTGGGCGATCAAACGGTGAAAGAAAGCTCAGCCCTCGGGCTATCTTCCAACGGACAGATCGCTGGGGGATGGGTGATCACCGCGAGCAATACCCAACACGCGGTGCTCTGGAATGCCGGTGTGGAGACGGCGCGGCTTCGCGCCGGAACCAGTGCATGGAGCCTTTCACGCAATGGGCAATGGCTTGGAGGCATTGACGGCATGACCCCTCAATACGACGCGTTTATCTGGTCCCAGAATACCGGCATTGAGCTTCTCGGCAGCCTCGGGCCGGGATCGAACGTTGTGAAGGGAGTGACCGACGACGGCAAAGTTGCCGTGGGTCAGGGGGGGAAATTACATGCCCTTTCGTTGGACACGCGCGGGTGGCATGCAGTCACTTTCCTATCCCAATGACAGCGGCTATGCGAATGGGCTGAATGCGGATGGCTCGATTGTCGTCGGGGCGTTGAGCAATGGAGGCGCATTCATTTGGACGGAAGACGAGGGCATTCGTCGCCTTCAGGATGTGTTGGTTTCTGAATACTCGATGGACTTGGAGGGTTGGAACTTGCGCGGCGCGACGGAAATTTCCGCGGACGGCAACACCATCGTGGGCTACGGAATTCACAACGGCACCTATGAAGGATTCATCGTGACGATCCCGGAGCCTTCATCCGCTCTACTCCTCGCTTTGGGAGCCGCCGTGCCGTTGCGACGCCTCCGCAGAAGGGCACTGCTTTGAGAACCAGTTGCGGTCGCTGAACTGCAAGCATGGCGGCGCGCGAATCCCGGACGCGATGCGGCTCTCCCGGACGCGCTGCTCGGTCGAAAGTTGACGAAGGAGGAAGCGCGCGCCGTGGCCGATCTATTGAGAACATCGGCGCTCACGGCAATTCGCTCATCGCTCATCGCTCATCGCTCATCCCGGATCATTTCATCTGCCTCGCGACCGAGAAGATGCAGCCCAAAAATGCGCGCTGTGTGGAAACAGTCACAGCTCGCTCGCGGTAAAGTGCAGTTGCAGCCGGTAGTTGTCGGCCAATGGGTGCTCACCGTCGTCAAAGCCCGCCGGGGCAGCCCGGTTTCAAGCTTCGGACTCCGGGTCGAAATTGGCGCGCTCGCTCTCCTGCGGGGATCGGAAGATTGGGA